>JBNMGJ010000015.1:0-18327 GCA_050872185.1 Mogibacterium sp. | reverse complement strand
TCGTAATAGGTGCAGTTGCAGGTAATCTCCGAAGGGCCGTACAGATTGACGAAACGAGTCTCCGGAAGATTTTCCTGCCAGATGCGAAGTTGCTTCGCCGGCATGACCTCTCCAGAGAACATCACCCTCCTTAACTCTGTCGGCACCCGGTACCCGAAGCCCTTCAGCCCCGATACCAGACACAGTGCCGATACGGCCCAGGTAAGATTGGTCACATGGTTATCGCAGATGTAATCCAAGAGCCGGGGCGGTGTGGAGAAGTATTCTCTTGGAATCAGGAGTAGAGATGCACCGGTGAACCAGGCGGAATAGATATCCTTGACCGATACGTCAAAGTCGAAGGGCGCCTGATTTCCGATGATATCCTCTGATGTGAAACCAAAGATTTCCACGAAATGTCCGATGAAATCCATCACCGACTGTTGTTCCACCAGCACACATTTCGGAGTTCCCGTGGATCCAGAGGTGAAAATCCCGTAAAGAGGATCCGCACTCTTCATGTTCTTTCGAATTTCTCGAAGAATTTCCAGCTCTTCTTCCGATGTCCTAACCGCTTCCACGGAATCCACCAACGAGTCCAAAGAAAGTTTTCGCCCCTTATAACCGGCTCCTGCCAGCTTGTCTCTCTCCGAATCCGCCACAATTACCAGCTCCGGTTCCAGAACCTCCAGAATGCTTCCAATTCGGCTTTCCGTCTGCTCTGGATTGATGCATACGTAGAAGCCTCCCGCATAAATCGTAGCTAATACCGCGGTCAGTTCCACGCAGCTTTTCTCCGCCAGAATCGCGATGGGATAGCCATTTGAAATCGTCTTCTTTCCATCTTCTTGAAGAAACGCTGCAATCTCTGCCCCCATTCGCTGTGCTCCCTCGAACAGCTGTCCATAGGTCATCTCCTCCTTCGGATCTTTGACCGCCAGACGCTTTCCATGGGTAACAGCGGTCTCTTCGAATATATCCAGAATGGTGTGTTTCTGATTCATTATTTTCCTCCCTCGTCTCTTATTCCTGAATGGTGCCGCTGTCCTTCTCGGCTACAATCAGTGTCTCCGCCGGAGTGTCGTTCTTCTTTTCGTTAATCTTGCTCATCTTCTTTTCCTCTACCGCTGCGTACTCCATGTAGGTCTTATTCCACTTGGAAGCAACGAGGGAATCCTTCCGATGATCTGGAAGGTTGCAGTTCTTCGAAAGGTACTTCTGGAAAAATGCTGTGGTCTTCAGCGCTCCAGAAATGTTCAAGTGATCGCCTTTGTCCCGGGTATCCGTCTTCCAGTCGATTCCCAGTTCCTGCGTCTTCATGTTCAAATCCACGTAAGGAAGCTTCATCTTCTTCGCCAGCTTCGTCAGCGTTACGTTTCGGGTCATGCTGTAGTTCTTTGGGGAAGGTGCAGAGTAGAGAATCAGCTGGATATTGTGATCCTTACACACTTTCCGGATGGCCTTCAAATCCTGCAGGTTCTCCTTATCGATTACATCCGGTTTCTGATTCTGATTCATGTAATCATCACTTCCGGTGTAGGGTTTCACCTTTCCACTGATATTGAATCCCTTGTAGCTGGCATGAAGCCGCTGTGGGAAGAACTGTTTCCAAGCGTTGTGATACCGAAGCATCGGAAGAGCATTGTACAGCTTCTCCGCCAGCGCTGACTGCTTCTGGTTAATCTTTCCATTCCGCGAACGGAACAAGCTGTGGGTTTCCAGCAGAATCACCTTCGGCTTCTGGCTTTCCAAAGCCACCTTAAGCACGTTCCTGGTATCTCCCAGGTTTGCTCCCGGCTGCCCCGCCGCGTAGACGGTATATCCGTTTTCCTTCCAGAGCTTCATGGGCGAAACACTGGTATAGCTTTCACTGTCTCCCATAACTAGCACATCCACAGAATTCGCCGGCTCACAAGCGATTCTGGAATATATGGCATTTCTCCCGGCACCCAGATGGTGCTTTAACACAAACTGGGGTGTCATCAGCAATCCCGGAAGATATATCAGAAGGAACAGAATTCCGACAAACAGGAGATTTCTTTTCATATGCCTTTTCTTTTCCATAGCTGTCACCTCTCTTGTTAAAATCAACTTGGAATTCATCCTAGAATCCCGCATAGATCAGATCCACTGTCTGATACCCAGCTCCATAAGCTCCGAATATCACGATGGACAGAATCATCGCGTAATAGATGCCCCACCGATATACGGTAGGCAGCTTTGGGAAATGTTCGAACAAATCCGGCTTCCGTTCCAGAAGCGCATCTACTGCGAATACAATTACCGTTCCAATCAGGATGATGAACCAATCTCCCGGATCTAGCTTGAGAGACAACAGGGAATTCACCATCCCATCGCTGATAAATGGACCCTTGAACAGGTTCTTACACAGGGTCAGGAACTGATGGAAACTGTTGGCCCGGAAGAGCATCTCACCGGTGATGATAATCACCCAAGTTCTCACCATATGCCACCGCTGAATCCAAGGGTTATCATCGGACACATGAATCAGTTGGCGCATCTTCTTTCCCACCGGCTCCAGCATTACCTCCGCCAGAAGGATGATGAAATAATATACACCATACAGTATGTACGGCCATTTCGGCCCATGCCACAGACCGTTCAACATCCACACCGGGAACAATGCCAGCGCACTGGTCACCACCATGGTGATGTACTTTCCGCAGTTCTTCCGACCGAACTTACCCCACTTCTTGACCAGGGATGAAGTTGTCACTGGGTAGAAGATGTAATTCTTGAACCACCGTCCCAGAGTGATGTGCCATCTCCGCCAGAACTCCGCTGCACTCTTCGCTTGGAAAGGCTGGCGGAAATTCTCCGGAAGCCCCACCCCGAAGATTCGGGCGGAACCGATAACAATATCGATGGTTCCAGAAAATTCCAGATACAGCTGAACGGTGGTCACAATCGCTGCCATCAGGACCATTGCCCCACTGAAGTGACCCTTCGGCTGATAGAACATCACCACCGCCGTGTTGAGCCGGTCGGAAATCAGCATCCGCTTGAAGAGACCCCATACAATTCGAAAAATTCCATGAGCCATATTCTCTCCCTGAATCGGCTCTCCTTGATACAGGGTTTCCTTCGTATCGCTCCACTCCAGAATCGGCCCTTCCATTACCGTCGGAAAGAAGGTCAGGAACAACAACACCTTGAAAAAATTATTCTCCGCCTGTTCCCGTTTCCAGAACACGTCAAGCAGATAGCTCACCGCCTGCAGGGTGTAGAAGGAAATTCCCACCGGAACCAGAATTCGAAGTGTCGGGAAGGTTCCCCTTCCGCCGAAGTGATGCATAATCCGCTGGATGGTTTCCAGGGTAAAAGCAGTATACTTCAATCCCACCAGAATTCCGACAACGCTAAGCATTCCCAGAAGAAGAATTTTCTTCGATTTCGCTTTCAGTTGATTTCGCTGCACCTTGTCTTTCCGGTCAATCGCCTTGATTTTCTTCTGTATGGAATCCATCCCGATTCCGGTCCACCAGGTGATTCCTGCGGTAATCAGCGCCCAGATAATCAACTCCTTACTGATCATCCAGAAGAATAACAGACTGGCGGCCAGCAGCACCCACCATCGGTATTGCTTCCGCGTTACCTGATACACCGCCATTACCACCGGCAGAAATATGAAATAAGATAGAACGTTATATGCCATAATTTCTCCTAGAATTCACTCACACTCTTTGACTCTATTAGTGTACCAGGAAATTATTAATATACGATTAGTTTAATATTAAGAAATTATTAAGATTTTATTGCTTTTCAAATTGTTTTTTTGATGTCCAGAAAAACAATCAAGTCCTTTATATTAAATTGTTTCAAGAAACTTAATTGTTTTTTTGATATCGTATAGTCCAAATTTTTACCCTTTATATTTTCTGTTCTTCATTCAGTTTTTCATGCACAGGAAAAGAACCCGCCCTTTCGGACGAGTTCTCTTCTCAAGAAATGTATATAATTTCAACGTTTTGAAAATTGGAGGCTACTTTTACCGGTCCATCTGGAGACGTTCTTTCTCGGGAGCCGAGAAGTAATCCTTCGCCAACTTGATGACCGTTCCGGAAAGCAGGAATACGGCAATCAGGTTCGGGATAATCATCAGGCCATTGAAGGTATCTGCCACGGACCAAAGAAGTCCCAGATCCATGGTTGCGCCAACGATGGCTACCAGTGCATATACGACGATGAACGGTTTGACCACCTTCCGACCGAAGAGGTATTCGATACAGCGGGAGCCGTACAGACCCCAGCCCAGGATGGTGGAAAAGGCGAAACAACAGAGAGCCACTGCCAGCAGAATGGAAATCCATCCGCCAAAGGTGTGGGTAAATCCACTGATGGTCAGCTCTGCGCCAGCTGCCTGTCCATAATTGATGTTGATGCCACTGCAGAGGATTGCCAATGCCGTCAATGTGCAGATGACGATGGTATCCGCGAATACTTCGAAAATTCCCCACATTCCCTGCTGAATCGGGTGGGCTACATCTGCACTGGCGTGGGCGATGGACCCGGTTCCCAGACCGGCTTCATTGGAGAAAATACCTCTGGATACACCTCTTCTCATGCTGATGAAAAGAGAGCCCACCACGCCACCGGTTACCGAACGGGGATTGAAGGCGCCTTCGAAAATCGAAGCAAAGACTGTCGGAATTCTATCGTAGTTCATGCCTACCAGTACCAAACCCATGACAATGTAGAATACTGCCATGAAAGGAACTAACTTAGATGTTACGTTACCGATTCGCTTGATTCCACCCAGCAGAATCATTGCCACAAGAACCGCAATCAGAATGCCGATGCAAAGGTTGATGGTAGACAGAGTCTTTCCACCTGCCACATTGAAATTCGTCAATGCGGAATCCACCGATGCCACGATGGTGTTCACCTGAGTGGCATTTCCGGTACCGAATACGGTAAGAACGCCCAGAATGGAATAGAGAACTGCCAGAATCTGCCACTTCTTACTTAGGCCATTCTTAATGTAATACATCGGACCGCCAACCCAGTCCCCCTTGTCATTCCGCTCTCTGAAATGAACGGCCAGGGTTACCTCTGCGAACTTCGTACACATTCCCAGAAGTGCAGAGCACCACATCCAGAATACGGCCCCTGGACCGCCCAGCGCAATGGCACCTGCGACGCCAGCGATATTACCAGTGCCCACCGTGCCTGCCAGTGCGGTGCAGACCGACTGGAAAGGAGTCAGCGCACCCTCTTCCGCTTCCTTATTATTGAAAATTGTTCCAAATGTATGCTTCAGAACATATCCGAATTTCCGAAATTGAAGACCTTTCGTCCGGAACGTTAGAAGAAGTCCCACTCCGATGATGCAGATCATGGATGGAACGCCCCAGATGAAAGCATTCACAGAATCATTTACTCGTTCAATAATTTGTAACATTGCTCCCTCCAACTATTCATTAACCAAATTCAACACTCTATAGATTTCCTTTAAAAAAAGTATCAACGAAACCTATTGTACCGAAACAAATACAGGAATTCAATAGTTTTTGTAAAAAATAATAATTTATCAAAGAATTTTTTAGTGTGTATCATAAATTATTCTAAATTGTAAATATTTTCTAACTTGAATTCTGTAATTCCAGTTCTTTTCCGCCTTTTTTCGCTGTTTTTCCCCGTGTTAAATTGATTTTTGGTATAATTAAACCATACGAATGGTTCCCTTGGTTCGAAAGGAGAGGTTTCCGTTATGCATATTCCATCCCTAGTTATCGATTTGGCCATGATGCTGCTTTCTGCAGGTGTGGTCGGCGTGATCTTCAAGAAAATTCACCTTCCCGTGATATTGGGATACATTGCGGTTGGATTTCTAATCAGTCCCTACTTTCCCATGTTCTTCAACGTGGAGGACGTTCCTGCCATCGATACGCTGAGTGAAATCGGTGTTATCATCATCTTGTTTCACATCGGACTGGAATTTGATTTTCACAAGCTTCTAAGCGTGGGAAGTACTGCCATCGTCACGGCCCTGGTCAAGATTGGCGGTGTCATGGTCATCGGTTATCTATTCGGAGACCTGATTGGTCTCTCTCAGATGAACTGCGTATTCCTGGGAGCCATGCTGGCCATCAGTTCCACCGTGGTAATCCAGAAATGTTTTGAAGACCTGAAGGTAACCGGGGAGAAATACACATCGTTGGTCATGGGAGAACTGATTATGGAAGACCTGGTCAGCGTCTTCCTTATGGTAATTCTGGCTTCTCTTTCCGTGGGACAGGGAAGCGGGGGCAGCGTGGTATCGAAGCTTCTTCTGATGGGATGCTATTTGCTGGTATGGTTCGTAGTGGGAATCTATTTTCTTCCCACCATTATGAACCGGATTATGGGACTGCTGAACCGGGAAATGCTGATTGCCGTCTCGCTGGGACTCTGCTTCACCTTGGCACTTCTGGCCAAGGAACTAGGATTTTCTGTAGAACTAGGCGCTTTTCTTGCCGGATCTTTCTTCGCCGGTACCCATCATGGAAAAGAAGTGGAAGAAGCCTCCGGTAGCATCAAAGACATGTTCGCCGTTATTTTCTTCGTTTCCGTTGGAATGAAGGTGGATCCGGCGGTGATTGCCGAAAGGTGGACCTCCATTATTCCCATCGCCATCATTGCGGTAGTGGCCAAGCTCATCTTTGCCACCTTGGGAATGATTCTTTCCGGCCAGAAGATGGAGACCGCCCTCAAGAGCGGATTCAGTCTGGCACCGATTGGAGAATTCTCCTACATCATCGCCTCTCTTGGAATCTCTCTGGGTGTGATGGATGAATACCTCTATCCGGTTATCGTGGCGGCTTCCATCCTGACAACTCTGGTAACTCCGGTACTCATCCGAAATTCCGGAACGGTGGCGAGGTTCACGCGAAATCACCTACCGAAGAAACTTCTTCGTGTTCTGGACCAGTACACCGCCAGCAACCAGGACGAAACCGACCATACACCGGACTGGATGGTTATGATTCGAAACTTCCTATCCAGCCTTCTCCTGTATGGCATCATCATGCTGGTAGCAGCCCTGGCGGGAATTCGCCTCGTCTATCCGGCGCTTCTGGAAATAATTCCAAAGAATGCCGCGGGAATCATCACCTGTCTTCTGGTGTACATCGTCATCGTCATATTTGCTCGGCCGATGTTGCGCCTTCGAGATACTACTTTTACCAAACTATGGTTAGACAGCAAGGCGAACCGTCCGCCTCTGATGATTCTGTCTCTTCTGAACATTCTGGCTATCGCCTACATCGCGTTCATTCCGATTCACCACATCTACGGCGCCCGGAGAATGCTTCTGCTGGGGGTGGCGCTACTGGCCATTCTCGCCATGAGCAAGACGGATATTGTGGCTACGTCTTATCTGCAATTGGAGACTCGGTTCCTTCGGAATCTGAACGAAAAAACCCTGAGCCGGGTGGCTGCGGCCCAGGGGGAGCAGGAATGGCTAGACGAAGACATTCACATTGTCTCTTATTATGTGCCAAAAGATGCGGACTACATCGGGCAGACCTTGGAACAACTGGCTTTCGGAAAGTATAACAACATTCTGGTCACCAAGATTCGGCGTGGAAAGCACACCTACACTCTGCCAGGCGGCAGCTTCAAAGTGCTGGCCGGAGACAAGCTGTACCTGGTGGGGCAGATGAACGATATTCTGAAAATTAAGGAGATGCTGTTCCCAGACGTGGAGAGACGCATCCGAACCCTGGAAGAATTCATGGAAAGTGACTACCCGTACACCCAGCACGCCCTGGCCTGCTTGGCCATTGAGGTCACTGGCTCAGAACCCTACTGCGGACAGTCCATCATCAATTCCCGCATTCTCAGTAAGACCCACTGCATGATTCTGGGGATTCAGAAAGATGGATATCCCGTAATCATGCCGAATGTATACCTTCGGATTCAGAAGGGAGACGTTCTCTGGGTTATGGGCGCTAACAACAACGTAGGCCGGTTAGCGGCCTATAGCGTGCCGACGGAAGTGCCCGAAGAAGATATTTCCAACGAATAGACAAAAAAGGGAGCTGCTGCACGTCCTCCGTGCGGCAGCTCCCTTCCATTAACTAATCACTAATCACTAGTCACTAATCACTAACCACTGAACACTATCCACTATCCACTAACCACTAACCACTAACCACTAATCACTGTTTCCTCTTCCGTCCGGATATCCACACCGTTCACCGTAACGCCTTCGCACATGGGAATCAACAGGTATTCCCTGCCGTCAATCACCTGGGTGCGAATGGAATAGATCTGCTCCGGATCTACCGTGATATCCGTCTCCGGTGTGTGCACCTTGAATTTTCTACTTTCAATGATATTGCTTGGGTTCAGCGCTTCTTCATCCTCGAAATATCTATGGCAAGTCTCGCTGAAATTCTCAATCCGCTCATCGGAAACCCCACTGTCTTTGAGAATTTCTTTCACCTCGTCGATGAGAATAACCGGCGCATTGGGATCATGACTCTCCTTGTGCTCTTCAATACGCTGGCGAAGAGATGCGTGTACCGCCTGAACCACCGGCAAGCTGCACTCTTCTTCTAACGCTTCGCTAAGGGCGCCGCTGAACGCGTTTCGCTGCTGTTCCGGAGCGATCGGCGTGTGCTCTAGATTGAACAGCCCCTGAATCAATTCTTCGTGAATCTCCGAAGAACTTCTGGAATAGTACAGCACACTGTAGACATTGGTGGTTCGGTCGTCAAAACACGGAAACATGAATCCCGCCTGGGGATTTCCAAGCACACTTCCCGTGGAAGCCCCGCGGAAGAAATGATCTTCGGCCATGTAGCGAAGGGCGGCTTTGGAATCCTTCACCGGACAGATGGCGCAGATGAAATAATCGAACTGATCCGTGGAATCCTCATCCCACTCTTCGTCATTCCCCTGCTTATAAGGTACGTCATAAGTATCCGCCAGCATCAGAATCACGTAACTGGTCTCATCCACCACCAGGGAATCTATAATCTGCCGGTACATCACTTTCCGAAGGTTCTCATCTCCCAGATGAGACATGCGAAGGCCCTGCAACAACTGGTGTTCATCGCTGGCTCCTACCTGAGATGTAGCGAATTCCAAATTCATCAGATTCTTCCCCAGGCTCCCGGACAGGGTTTTGCGGAAAATATTGGAATACATCTCCTTCTCTTCTTGATTCATCTGAATCACCTGCATATCCATCTCAGCCACCACCTCTTTGGCAGCATTCACGTAACATCCGTAGATGTGCCCGAAGTTCTCCAGCTCCGGCTGAATTCTTTTCTTGATTTCCCGTATTTCTTTTCGGTTCATATTCTTCTCCTTTTCCAATCTTCCATCTATCTCTAGGGATTTCCCCTTCGAAATCCCACGTATTTTCCTTTGCTAAAAGCAGCTTTTCTATTATATCAGATTTCCGGCTCCAATAAGCATCAAATTCATGATAGAAATCTGTTCACAATCTGATATAATGAGTAGAACTAATTGCAGAATGAAAGGAACACCATGTCATTAATACAGTTTGATCACATATCCTTCGGTTATCCGGAGAAAGAATTATATCAAGATATTTCCTTTGACCTGGAAATTGGCGACCATGCCGTTCTCATCGGCAGCAATGGCTGCGGAAAGAGCTCTCTGGTGCAACTTCTGCTTCACGAGGAGGATTATACCTACGATGGTCTCATCCGCAGGAGCGGAAACTTCCGCACCGGTTACGTGGGACAGTTCGTGGAACACGAGACGAAGGAAGACTCCGTCTTTGACTTCCTCGCACGGGATTTCCGAGAACTTCTCGCCGAAGCCGACCGACTTACCCAGGAAATGAGCATCGCAGAAGATTTGGACGCCCTCTACGAAGAGTACCAGAAAGTCATGGATCAGATTGATGCGGTAGACGGATACAACTACGAGTCTAACATTCGAAAGCAGCTTTCTGTTGCCGGACTCACCCACATTGAAGAAAACTCTGTGGACAAGATCAGCGGTGGCGAATACAAGCTCCTGTACATCATCCGGAATATGCTTCTCAAGCCACAACTTCTTATTATGGACGAACCGGATGTTTTCCTGGATTTCGAGAATCTAATTGGGCTGACGCGCCTGATTAACGGATACGACGGCACCATTCTCACCATTACCCACAGCAGACTGCTTCTCAGCCAATGCTTTGATAAAGTGCTCCACATCGAGAACATGCAGCTGCAGGAATTTCCGGGGACTTTCGCCGAATACAACCATTGGCTTCTGGAGACGAGAATCGAACTATTTGAAAGAGCGAAGGATTACCGGGATTACATCGATTCCCAGCAGAAGCTGGTGAACCGGCTCCGTAAGAGTGCGGAGTTCACATCGGATCCGAAGAAAGGACGACAGCTTCAAGCTCGGAAGAAGCTGGTGGAGCGAATGAAGAACCTCAAGGGAGAAGATCCTTTCCTGGAAATTCCGAATCACCACTTTGCCTTTCCGGAGGTACCGGAGGGAGAGGGAACTGCTTTTACCGTGGAGAACTACACCTTGTCCTACGATCGAGAAATTCTTCGGGACATTACCTTCTCCGTTCAGGCGGGGGATCGAATTGCCATCGTGGGCGCCAACGGCACCGGCAAATCCAGCTTGCTCCGAGATGTGAACCAAATCTTAGAGAATAAAGGCCTGGGAGAACAGGTTGGATATTTCCGTCAGATTACGGAAGCTTCGGATGGTCAGAAGCTTTCCGGTGGGGAGCGGAACCTGCAGCAGCTGGAGAAACTATTCCAATCCAATGCGTCCATTCTGCTACTAGATGAGCCCACCAGTCATCTGGACTGTTATGCACAGGTGGATTTGGAAAAGGCCCTCCGGGCATACAAGGGAACGATTCTCATGGTTTCCCACGACTTCTTCACCATCACCGGATGTGCAGACCGGATTTTCATCCTGGAAGACGGCACCATGCGGGAGATGAGCGGAAGAGCTTACCGGAAATCCATCTATAAGAGGTATTTCGGCAGTAATATCTTTGAAGCCGAAAAGAAACGAATCGAAACCGAGGATCAGGTCAATCGTCTGATTCTCAAGAACAAATTTGACGAAGCAAGAGAAGCCCTGGGACTGTAGTCCTGGGGTTTTCCAACATATGAAGAAATCTGTAATTATTTGGAAACATTACCGGTATACAGTTGTAATATTTCTTGAAATATTATAAAATTATAATTGTTAGACCTAACCAATCGTAAAATTTGCAAGATTGTTATCGCCAAAATCGATTCCCATGACATGGCAGAAAGGAAAATAGATGTCTACCGATAACACGTTAACCAATGAAATATACAATGAACTGTACCACGCCATCACCCATCAGGAACTGAAACCGGGGCAGAATCTGACGCTGACCATGCTGAAGAAGCAGTTCAATGTCAGCCACACCCCCATTCGGGAAGCGTTGACCCGCCTCAGCGCAGACGGACTGGTAACTTATCTTCCCAACAAGGGAATGAAAGTCGTCAACTTCAGCGAGGGGGAAGTCCGCGAACTGTTCCAGTTCACCGCAGAGCTAGAAGTGATGGCCCTCCGCTTCTGTACCAACGCTTTTACCATGGCACCGCTGATTGATGCACTGGAATCTGTTGTCGAGACGGAGAGGGAATCCCTTGCGAAGGGGGATTACGATACGTGGGGAGCTGCCTCTGGTAAGTTCCACGACCTTTTCTATAAGTACTCAGACAATCAGTTTCTGGACGAAACCGCGGAGAAAATGGGGGCCCGCATGGAACTCATGTCTTTCATGTATTCCAAGGAAGGCACGGAATCGGAAATCTATCAGCGACATGTAGGAATCTATGAAGCGGTTAAGGACAAGGACTACGAGAAGGCCGCCGATTTGATTCGCGCCCACCTCCAATTCAGTATGATGTACATTCTGGAGGACTACAAGAAAAGCAACTAACGAATATCAGACACCAGCGGATTCGAGGATTTCTTTCTCTGTCCGCAGCGAAAGGATAACGGGGTACACCAATGAATTTAACCAACGCAACCGTAAGCGAGCGAATCTATACGGCAATTCGAGACGACATTCTCAATCAGAATCTGTTGGCCGGCGAGAAGCTCACCATCAAGAAGCTTCACGAAATGTACGGTGTCAGCTCTTCTCCTATCCGAGAAGCCCTCTTCCGGCTTCAACAGGACGGTCTCATCGAATACCGTTCCAACGCTGGAATGAAAGTCGTGGAATTCACCCGGCAAGACATGGCGGAGATCTACATGCTTCTCACGGAATTTGATGTCATCGCCCTGCGGGCTTCCACATCCTCGGACAAGAGAGGGGGTACTGTGGCAGCTCTTAAGATGTGCATCTCGAAATCCGAAGAGAACATTGATAACGAGGAATGGAATTACTACAGTGATTCTTTCCATACCATTTTCTATGAGCAGGCGGGAAATTCCAGACTCACCGACGCCGCTCGAAAAATCCGCATTCAGTCCACCCTCTTCTCGAAGAAATACGAACTGCAGTCCGAGAACCGGCAGGATATTTTGAAGCAACACCGAGAAATTCTGAAGGCCATCGAAGAGGATAATCTCCCGAAGGCGGAGGAGTGTATGCGAAGCCACATCGCCGCATCCTACACCAAGGCCCTGGCCACTTTGGAGGAAGAATAACCTAGAATAAAGCGACGCCCCTATGGGCGTCGTTTTCTATCCTATATTTCCAGTAAATTCTCCAGTGCATCTCGGTAGATTTCCCGGAGTTTCCGGAAGTCCTCCAGAAGAATGTACTCATCTTCCATGTGTTCCCGGTTCTCATGCCCT
This sequence comes from Mogibacterium sp., assembly GCA_050872185.1. Taxonomy (GTDB): domain Bacteria; phylum Bacillota; class Clostridia; order Peptostreptococcales; family Anaerovoracaceae; genus Mogibacterium_A. The sequence continues at coordinate 5,559 of JBNMGJ010000015.1, read as the reverse complement.
GGGAAATTCGGCCCAAAGGCCACAATTCCCGGCATGGCCTTGGCGTAAGTTCCGCCGCCAATGATTACTGGAGCACTTTCGTCCCCTGTGTGTTTCCGGTAGGATGACAGCAGCGCCTGAAGTACCGGACTCTCTGACGGGATGAAAAGTGGTTTTACCTGATAGACACAGTTCGATACCGCACCATAAGCCCCGAACTTCTCTTGGAACGTCTTCTCAATCTCCGCCGGATTGCTACTGGCTGGATACCGAATATCCACCATCAAAGTAACATCCTTTCCATCGGAAGAAATCGTCCCTACGTTCAGCGAAAGCTTTCCGCTTTCTGCGTCTTCATCGGCGATTCCAAGGCGTTCTCCGTATATGGTTTCCCCTATCAAATCCTGATACATCTTTCCAAAGACCGAGTTCGGCTCTGCTTCTGTTAGCTTCGTAGCCGCCAGCGAAATGGCGTTCACACCCAGCCACGGGGCGCAGCCGTGACAAACCTTGCCCTCTGCCTCGTAATTTCCATCTGTCGTCTTAAGCACCGCATGGCCCGGCACCATGTTGGGCGCCGTTCCTCCTTCTGCGGATACCACTCCGCTTTCTTCCAGCGGCAACTTAATCTCGAAGACCATGGCCCCCTTCTCGCATTGAATGGCGGGGAAATCTCCATCTGGGGTAAAACCATAATCCGGCACATCCTCTGCTTCCAGATAGGCCTCAATATCCTCCCATTCACCATTCTCCTCGGTCTGTCCCAGAATCAGTCGAATCCGCTTCGGAAGAGGTTCTCCCTGATTGAGCAAATCCTTCATGGCATATAACGCAGCAATTACTGGGCCTTTGTCGTCGGTAGTCCCCCGCCCATATATTCGGCTATTTTCAATTTCGCCGCCGAAAGGATCCTTCGTCCAGCCCTCTCCTGCCGGAACCACATCCAGATGGGCCAGCATCCCCATCAGCTTCTCCCCTTCACCGATTTCTACGTAGGCATAGGCACCGGCATCTACGGTCTTCATTCCCATAGACCTTGCCAGGGACAGCACATAATTCTTCGCCTGATCCACCTCTTTGCCATATGGATATTCTTCCCCTTCTGGCTTCGCCACACTTTCGAAATGCACCAGTTCTTGAAGGGATTGAATCATTTCATCCATTGAATTACTCCTTCTTTTCAGATAAAAACAGAAAGCGGTGCGGATCACCCGCCCCGCTTTCCTACGTATGACTTACTTTTCCGAAGTTTCTGCTTCTACGGTTTCTTCTTTCGCTGCTTTCTCTGCATCCTCTTCGATTTCCTCGAAAAGCTTTTCTTCCTCTGCTTTTCTTGCATCGATTTCGGCCTGCATCATCGGCAGCTGCTTCTCCAGCTTAGACAAACGATAGAATGCGAATACCAGAATGATGAAGATAATCAGCGGAATCGTAACGATTTCGGCGAAGAATAAGTTCTGGATTGTCTGAGTCTGCTCGGCAGCCGATGCCTGATAATGGAATGCCGTGAGCAGGGAGCTTGCCAGAATTCCACCACCGGCCAGTCCGGCTTTCTGTGCGAATGTGAAGATGAACATGATGGTTCCACCGTTGTCGACACCGCTCTTCCACTCACCATAGGTCATGGAATCCAGTGCGCACTGATAGATCATCTGGGCGAACAGACCGACGCCGATACCTTCGCAGCCCCAGCAGAAGAACAGAATCGGCAGGCTAGCATCGTGGGTGATGAAACGCAGTCCGAAGCTGATTACCAGTGCAATACTGGACAGGGAGCAGGACATGGCATTTCCGAACTTCTTTCCCATGTACCCCATTCCAACAATGGCGATAAAGCTGATAACGGAGGACATGGTGGAATACACGCCCATCAGATTCGTATTGTGCAGGTTGTACTGCAGGTAGTATACCATGGAGGCACCATTCAGTGCGTTGTAAATCATGAACAGAATGTTCACCACACATACGAACAGTGCATACTTGTTGGTAACCAGTGCCTTGAGAATGGCTCCGGCACTCTGCTTCTCGGCTTCCGCTTTGACTCTCTCATCCAAGCTGTTCTTATCAATCTTGTAAGAAGGTTCTTCAAATCCTTTACTTGCTGCATATACAGTCAAGAAAGATGTTGCGTAGATAACGCCGCAGATAATGGCGAAGATGAAGAATCCCTTGGTCTGATCTCCTCCGCCGATCAACTTAACGAAAGGCAGTGCCGTTGCGGTTACCAGTACGCTGGCGATGGTGTTTCCGTATCCTCTCCACTGTCCCAGCTTAACACGTTCTTCTTTGTCCGTGGTAATTCTTGCCAGCAATGTGTTGAAAGGAACGTTAGTTGCGGTCTGCGCCATACCCTGGAACAGGTAGGTGATGGCCACGAAGACAATCAGGTAACTCTGCTTCAGATGCGGTGCGTAGTAGGAAAGTGCTACGCAGATACCTGCCGGTACGGACAGATACTTGAGCCATGCACGACATTTTCCTTCTTTGGAAGCCGTCTTGTCCAGAATGACACCCATCATCGGGTCGTTGATGGCATCCCAGATCTTTGCAATCATCATGATGACGGTGGCGGCGGCTGCCGGAATCTTTGCCACATCGGTATAGAACCACAGCAGGAAGAACGCATTCAGAATGTTCAGCGTACTCTTACCGAAATCTCCATAGGCCATGGCAAACTTGATACGAATTGGTAATTTGTGAGTGTTTTCCATTTCTAGTACCCCTCTATAAATGTAGATTCTTATCTCGTTTGTATTTGTTTGTATTTGATTTTTCCTTTTTGTTTTCCCTTCGAACCTACATTTAGACTGTTATACAAATTAGCTATTAGTTTTTTGTTGTTGAACGAAAATGTCTTTTCTCAATATTATATAATTTGCAATATATTGTCAATCATTTTCGTGGATTTTATAATATTTTATTTAATGTTGCAAAATCTATTTACCTGTGCTATGATTCCATTAGTTGAACGAAATGACTCATTACCTTACACAAATGATTCTGATGAAAGGATTATTAAGAAAATGAAACTATTAGAAGAACTCACTCAGGCCTGGGGCGTAGCCGGAAGAGAGAAGAACGTCCGTGCCATTATTAAAAGAGAAATCAAAGATTATGTAGACAGTTATTCTGTCGATGCCATGGGAAATCTGATTGCTTACAAGAAGGGAACGGATTCCGAGAACAGCAAGAAGATTATGTATACCGCTCACATGGATGAGATCGGTTACCAGGTTACCCACATCGAGGGCGACGGAAGAATCAAGGTCTGCAGCGTTGGCTGGACTTGGACCAGTTCCATCTACAATGACAAAGTCATCTTCCAGAACGGTGTCATCGGCGTAGTCGGCTGCGACGGACCGGTAGAAGAAGTCCACAACAAGGCTCAAGAACTCTACATTGATATCGGCTGCACCAGCAAGGAAGAAACCATGAAGCACGTACAGCCGGGCGATTACTGTGGATTCATCGGCAAATATTATGAGATGCTGAACGGTCACATCTGTGCAAAGTCTCTAGACGACCGTGTTGCTTGCTACGTGATGATTGAAGCCATCAAGAAAAATCACGGACAGTATCCGAACGATATCTACTATGTATTCACCGTACAGGAAGAAGTGGGATGCAGAGGCTCTGAAGTGGCTGCAGAACGCATCAAGCCGGAAATCGGTGTCTCCCTGGACGTAACACCAGATCACTACTATCCATCTGATCTCAAGGGCTGCAACCAGGTTGGAAAAGGAGTTGGCGTCACCTTCGGTAACCCGTCTGCAATGCTGGACGAGTACCTGGTAGACGAAATGGTTCGTACCTGCGAAGAGAACAACATCGATTACCAGAGAGACGTAATGGACAGAGGTGGTACGGATGCTTCCAGCATGAACCGTGCATACTACGGCACCCGAGTTGCCGGAATCTCCATCGTAGACCGTTTCCCACACAGTCAGAGTTCCATCGTCTCCAAGCACGATATCGAATGTGCAATTGATCTCGTAGACAAATACTCCGCAAGAGAATTCACCTTCGAGGAAGACTGGTAGACCGATCTACACGCAACATTTGTAAAAACATATTCAACAAACGAAAGGATTACCGATGAAAGCAATGGAAAGACTGCTTCACTACATCGGCATCCTGACACCAAGCGATGAAAAATCCGAAACTCATCCTTCCAGTGCCTGTGAGTTCCACCTTGCCGAAGAGCTAGTAAGGGAGCTGCAGGCACTTGGTGTATCCGATGCTTTTGTAGATGCACACTGTTATGTATATGGACATATTCCGGCAACGGAAGGGAAAGAAGACTGCCCTGCCATCGGGCTAATCGCCCACATGGACACGGTCTCGGATTTCTGCGAGCACACGCCAAATCCACAGGTTATCCCAGATTACGACGGCGGGGATGTGAAGCTAGGCGAAAGTGGACGGGTGCTCAGAGTTTCCGACTTCCCTCACCTAAGGTCCCTAGCGGGACAGACCCTGATTACCACCGACGGCACCACCATCCTGGGTTCTGACGATAAGTCCGGCATCGGCGAAATCATGACGGCAGTGGAAAGACTGTCGGAAGTTCCACACGGACCGGTGTGTGTTGCTTTTACCCCCGATGAGGAAATCGGACGAGGCACCGATGATTTCCGGACAGATGTGTTCGGGGCGAAGTATGCTTTTACCCTGGATGGCGAAGCGGTGGGAGAAGTACAATACGAGTGCTTTAATGCGGCCAGCGCCACAGCAAAATTCCACGGAAACAACGTGCATCCTGGCTCCGCCAAAGGAGTGATGGTGAATGCCGCGCTAGTGGCCATGGAATATAACGACATGCTCCCGAAGGTGCGCCGTCCAGAATACACCTCGGATTACGAAGGCTTCATCCATCTGACAGAGATGGAAGGCTCTGTGGCGGAGGCAACCCTACAGTACATCCTTCGAGAACACGACAAGGAAATTCTCCGAGGAATGAAGGAGGATATGGCCCTTTCTGCCAAGTACATCAACGAGAAGTATGGTGAAGGAACCGTGGAACTGGACCTGCAGGATCAATACCAGAATATGGCGTACATCCTGGAGGATTACCCGGAGGTCATGGAGGTGGCTCGAAAAGCCTGCGAGAACCTGGAAATCGAAGCGATTTCCGTGCCAATTCGCGGAGCTACAGACGGCGCCATTCTAAGCTTCCAGGGGCTCCCTTGCCCGAACCTGGGTACCGGCGGCTACGCCTTCCACGGACCGTACGAACACGCCACCGCCGAAGGCCTGGATCAGATGGTAGAGGTTGTGCTGGAGATACTAAGGATTTTTGCAGAATAAAAAAATAGCATGATGTGCATTGGACATGAGGGCCGACCGTGCACTCGCAGTTCACGAAGGGCACACGATTTTCCCCTAGGATTCGTGAACTTTCGCCGAGCGCGGGGCCGGCCGGGCACTCGCGGTTCACGAAGGACGCACGATTTTCACCTAGGATTCGTGAACTTTCGCCGAGCGCGGGGCCGGCCGGGCACTTGCGGTTCACGAAGGACGCACGATTTTCACCTGGGATTCGTGAACTTTCGCCGGCCGCGGGGCCGGCCGGGCGCTCGC
>JBNMGJ010000180.1:0-3788 GCA_050872185.1 Mogibacterium sp. | reverse complement strand
GAGGATGCTCCAGAAAGAGAAGACGTTAGCACTCCGATTGCTGCCGCGATACCGCTCAGTCCGATCCCCGGCTTAATCACGCTCATGAAGCTGATATTATCGCCATCCAAGTTCGGTAACCCCAGGAAAACATAGAGTGCAATCGCAATCAGCAGAAGCACTACCATGATATTGCTAATTCCAACAGTTGACTTGTTTCCGAACCAAGCAATTCCTGTGAATACTAAGAGAAGAACTACGCTGACTAACGTAGAGTTCAATTCCAGGCCCGGGAACAACGGTTCAAAATACATAGCGAACAGTACGCCGAACAGCGATACCATGGTTGGCATCAATACATAACTGAATGAAATAAAGGCCCCCACCAGTGGATGATATAATTTGGTCGCAATCATGAATGTCGCAGCACTGCTTGGCAATGCGGCCGAAGTGTACATTCTCGAGATTGAACGAAGCACAACAACGACGGCCGCGCCTAGAAGCGCCCAAATCACGCCTGTCCCCACATCACTTGCTACGCTTGGAAGTGTTCCAAATATTCCAGACCCCACAATGCATCCGATTCCCATTAGGATGCTACCCATCAATCCAATTTTCTTCTTTTCCAATGCATTTTCCTCCTTGCTGATATTATTAGTGATATCATCAGTTTGTTTGTTGCATTGATATTATCACTGATATCACCAGTTGTCAATCACCATTTTTTCTTTGCTAAAATAAAAAATCCGGAGAACCAAGAAGCTTCCACTTGGTCCCCCAGAAGCATTTGTCTTCCTCGTTTTCTTCTTTTACCGGAATCGTTCGCTGACAACCTACACATACCGAATATCTATCAATAGCCATTTGATGGCCGTCTCTTCATCACGTTTCAGGAGTGCATCGACGATATGTCGAAAATTATTCATGTCCGGTGCCGCACTCATATTATAAATCGTTGCGATGTAGATATATTTCTGAAGCGTATCCACAAGGAATGGATTTCCCGATAGCTTCGCCAACCCCAGGTGAAAGCTGACATTTGCAGTGGACCTCGGGTCCACATCTTGTTCTGGTGAGCTTTCGTCCGGAATCAGTGCCTGGATATCGCGGTCCGATGCATTCTCGATAATTTTCTTCAAACAAAGAGACTCCAGAGATCTTCGTATATCCTGAATCTGATTAATTTCCTCCCTCGAATATGCATTGATCATATAGCCCCGCCTCGGATACCGTACAATATATCCCTGTTCGGATAGGATGTGGAGGGCTTCCTTGACTGGGGCCTTGCTAACACCGTACTTTGTTGCAATCTGCCCTTCGCTGATGAAATCCCGTTCCGAATAGGTGCCATCGATGATGTTCTTGATAATCTCTCTATATATCTTGTCCGATAATTTTTCGTCCATCAGTATGCGCTCCTTTTCCACTAATTCTATTTCTAGCTCCGTTCACTCGTCGTGTATATCATTGGGGATTATATCACAGGAGGGTGTATTCTTCTAGCTCATCTTTTCCCGGTAGAGAGAAATGCTTTTTCCCTCTTGGAAATCCCTGAGAAGGTTAATCTTGTTTTTGTAGCTTTCCGCAATGGATTCTACTCTCTTTTCGGGAATACCATATTCTGCATAGAATACTTTTACTTCATCAGCTGACGGCAGACATGTGCTATCAAGGGCGAATCTATTATTGACATGCTTTAACATCTTTTCTTCCTGCTGGTAAAAGGAATTGATTTTCTGCTTCAACAGCGCTTTTCTGTCCATAGGTTCAATCCTTGTGCTGTCAAAGAACATGCTGTTTCCTGAATCAAAGATAGGTGCTGGTCCAATCAACTTCATACTCCTTGTGTCCCGAAGCACGCCAAAATTTTGGAGGTGTTCATCGGTATTACTTATTGCAAAATCGCTGAGAATGAGATAGTCCATAAAATCCTGCATGGTTCCTCTGTCAATTCCATGTTCTTCACACGCCTCAATATACTGTTCGTAGGCGGATTTGTTTGCCCGTCTCTTTATTGAGTGCAATACTTCGTAAGCGGAGACGAATTCTGTATCCTCTGTAGTAAATGCCTCGCAGCATGCGAGAATAGCATTATCATCAGCCGGCTTGACAGTATATACAACAAATGGGATGTTCCGTTTCTGACGCATGTGCAACTCTGTGGCAAATGCTTCATTGATGCTCTGCTGACCGTAATTTCTATACGCCCGTTTGACCAAAGTGGGCTTCTCCAGACTAACCTCCCAATATTTATCCATCTCGCCCCCAAGGGATGCATTCGGATCGTAAGATGATGCATTATGCCACGAAATCTGTTTTGCTTCTGCCTCACCTCTTCGATACAGATTAACATCTTGCCACGACAGTTCGGCTTCCAGTGGGCATATCCAATAGGTATCTGTCATGCTGAGGGCCAGATTTTTGGCAAGGTACTCCTTGTTATTATCACATCCCGCTCTTCGTATGATTTCCTTCATTTCCTTTCGGGAGCCCGGAACAGCTCTGTGTTCCCACCATATCTTCATCAATCTTGTATCTGCATTTCCCAAAAATGGGGCATATTCTTTTTGGATGAACTTCGTTTCTGTAAGTGCCCCACTATCACGATCTATTGCAACGATAGCACACGGTTCATCTTTATGCATCAAAATATAACTATCATTCATTGTTCTTCATCCTCTCGATTATATCGAATGTTTTTTTCTTCCACTGCTCCTTGGCAATGTACTCCTTGATTATCCAACCGGCAACGATGTTGTAATACTCTATACGAGATGGGATGTTATATAGCTTGCCATCACTTAAAGTTATTTCATTTCCCTCGTATTGAAATGTAATCTGGCTTCTAGCTCCGTCTCCAGTTGACCATACATACTCAATCCCCTTGTATTTTCCTCTCACGCCATCAAGGTAGTGAATTTCATTCAATATGTCTTCCACCGTAATTCCGAGAGCAGCGGCAATCCTGCGAACAGTACCAGAAGCACACTGATTAATGTCATTTTTTCCACGATGAATCTCATTGATTGTGGTATAAGGCACAGCCGAACGCTTCGAGAGTGCATACATACTCATGCCAGATTTTTCCAGTATTTTGTTGAAGTTATGGTTGCTTATCATAGAATTCTCCTCTCTTCGCACATATTATAACGCTAAAGCGTTATATAATCAACGTGATTCTAGCAGTGCTTTTTTCTCCTTGATTTCATTCGTCCTGTTACTAATTTCTTACAATTAAAAAAAGGCCCCAGCATCACAGCCAGAGCCTCACCTGTGGTGGAGATGGTGGGAGTCGAACCCACGTCCAAAAATATTTCCGAAGGACTTTCTCCGAGCGCAGTCCGTGCTTTCAATTTCGCCGAATCCGCCGTGACGCGAACACACTGCGGTTCGACTATCCTGTTAGTCCCTTACGATACCAGGAGCTCTCGCAAGAGTTTCCTGCATGAATGACACCGGAATTCAGGCCTGCAGGTAAGCCTGAAGCGGCGCGCGGGGCTGAACTATGCAGCCAGTGCGAAGTTGTTGTTATTTTTAGCGTTTGTATTTAACGGCCCCTTTTTACGTGGACTGGGCACCACGGCTCGCTTATCCTTGTTCCACATTCCTGTCGAAACCATTACATCCCCGGAATATGAATGATTTGGCATGCGACGGAACATCCTGTCGCACGCCCATTATACAATATTAATTCGGTAAAAGAAAGTGCTTTCAACTAGCGGTACCGGCTTTCCTTCATCGCCCGATCCATCTTACGATCCGCATCTCGCTTCGCGATGGTATCTCGCTTATCGTAAAGTTTCTTGCCT
>JBNMGJ010000120.1:0-5591 GCA_050872185.1 Mogibacterium sp. | reverse complement strand
TCCTGAGCCTCTTTGAGAACCTCATCAAAATCCGAACCCTGGGTGTGCATATTGTCTAGAATGTAGTTGCAGGTTCCATTTACAATTCCGTGGACTTCCTGGATGGTATCGCAGCGTCTGGAACGCTGGAGGTTGTACAGCCAAGGAATACCGCCACCGGCAGCCGGAGTGAACCGGAGCTGAACGCCGTTCTCACGGGCGCATTGTTCCAGTTCTTCGTAGTGGGCGCTGACCAATGCCTTGTTCGGTGTAACTACATGTTTTCCATGTTCTAAGGCGCCCATGACATATTCTAAAGAAGGATGAATTCCGCCCATGCACTCTGCTACCAGATCAATTTCCGGGTCGTTCAGAATGTCATCAATATTTTCGGTTAAAATATCTTCGAATCCCGGGGTCTTCCGGCGATCCAGAATTCTCGTAACCTCAATACCTGCAGCGGATTGAATCGTTTCATAGGCACCGCTTCCCACGGTACCGAAACCTAAAATTGCAACTTTCATAGGAATCTCCATTTCTATTTGTAATCATTAATTCATATAAATGTGCTTGTATTTGCAATGTAAATAATGTATCATAAATACACAAAATTAACAACGGAAAAAGGTGAAAAATGACAAATTATCTAAGCACACGAAACAATAAAAATTTAATATCGGCATCTCAAGCAATCATCAACGGTCTGGCACCGGATGGTGGACTCTATGTTCCGGACTCTCTTTCGGATATCTGTCTGGACTATCATGAGGTAATCTCGAAAGATTATTTCGGAATGGCGGAAACCGTCTTTCGGAAGTTCTTTCCGGATTTTGATGAAGAAACGATTCACCGAATTGTAGAGAGAAGTTATACCGGCAAATTCAGTACCGAAGAAATTACGCCTCTTTCGAAGGTGTCAGATGCCTACATATTAGAACTATACCATGGACCGACATGCGCTTTCAAGGATGTGGCACTGTCTGCGCTGCCAAATCTAATGACAGAGGCCCTTCGTATCAATGATTTCGATGATGAAATCCTCATTCTGACGGCTACCAGTGGAGATACGGGAAGTGCTGCTCTCCATGGCTTTTCGGATGTTCCGGGGACGAAAATCATTGTATTTTACCCGGAGGGCGGGGTTTCGGAGACTCAGAAACTTCAGATGGTTACGCAGAGTGGGAAAAACACTTGTGCGGTAGCGGTGCGAGGAAATTTCGACGATGCTCAGACCGGAGTGAAGCGTCTGTTCCAGGAGATTCCGAAGCCTTGTAATGGTGTTTCCCTGTCCAGTGCTAACTCCATTAACATTGGCAGACTGGTTCCTCAGGTGGTGTATTACTTCTCGGCCTATCAGCAGCTTCTTAAGAATGAGGAGATTCAGGATGGCGATAAGGTGAACTTCGTGGTTCCGACGGGAAACTTCGGAGATATTATGGCAGGATACTTCGCTCGTCAGATGGGACTTCCGGTGGGGAGACTGGTATGCGCATCCAATGAGAATGACGTATTGAAAGAATTCTTGGATACAGGACGGTATAACCGGAAGAGGGAATTCCATAAGACCTCTTCTCCTTCTATGGATATTCTGGTATCCAGCAACCTGGAGAGACTTCTGTATTTCGTCTGCGGAACGGAGAGGACCCGAATCTACATGGAGCTTCTGGCAAAGCAAGGGGAGTATACCGTGACTTCCGAAGAACTGGGGAAGATTCAGGAAATCTTCAGTGGTGTGGCCTGCGATGATAAGCGCGGTGCGAAGGCCATCGGAGATATCTTTAAGAGCGATCATTACGTGATGGATACCCACACAGCAATCGCTTGGGCTGCTTATGAGGAATGCCGAGATGCTGGCGAAGCATGGACGGAAAATCCGACAGTGGTCCTGTCCACCGCTTCTCCGTACAAATTTACCAGAGCCGTTTTGACTGCGCTGGGGGAAGAGGAAAGCACATCGGACGCAGAGAATATGGCGAAATTAGAGCATGTAACGGGCGCAGATGTTCCGGAACCGCTGAAAGGAATTTTTGACCGAGAAATCTGTCATCGGGATGTAATCAATATCTCTGAAATGCAGGAATACGTTGTAGACCATGCGAAAATGTAAAAAAATCAATGCAATTATTTCGTGGTAGTATTGATTAAATCAATAGTTAAGCAGGTTCGGTGTCCTTCTAGGGCGGAACCTGCTTTTATGTTCCTTGAAATTCGAGGTCAGATTCGTTAGAATAGGAATACTTGAGTGATAGAATAGAAGGAACAGGGAAGATATGGATTTTAAACAAATTGAAGCATTTGTCAATGTAGTTCGTTACAAGAGCTTCAGCCGTGCGGCAGATGCGACTTTTTTCACCCAACCTACCATTAGCACACATATTAGCATTCTGGAGAAGGAGCTTGGAACGAAGCTCCTGGATCGGAAGGGGCGGACGGTGGAAATGACGCCTCAGGGAAAGCAGTTTTACAAGTATGCAGTGGAGATGGTAAACACTCGTTCTAGAGCCATTGCGGCGCTGGATAAGGACAGCGATAAGGTGGAAGGTGTTCTGGAACTTCAGACTTCTTCCATTCCGGGGATTACCTTCCTGCCGGATATGTTGGCATTATTCCGAAAAGAGCACATGAATACCCAGTTCTATGTGAATCAATCGGACAGCGTGGCGGTGGTGGATCACATTTCAGAACGACGGGGGGAACTTGGATTTGTAGGGGAGAAAGGAAATAATCCAAATCTGGAATATAACAAGATTTTCTCAGACCGTTCTGTTCTGGTGGTGGCAAAAGGCCTCTTTACCGATGCAGAGGAAGTGGAGCTTGATGATATTATGGGACTTCCGTTCATCTGGAGAGAGAATGGTTCGGCAACCCAGAAGTCCTTCGAAGATGCGGTGGTGAAGAAGGGGTTTGACCGGGCAAGCTTTGAAGTGATTGCTATGTTCAACGACTTGGATGCCATTATCCGAGCCGTGGAAATCGGTCTGGGCGTGGCGATTCTGTCGGAACAGACAGTGGCAAAGCTAGGTTCGAGAAATATCCGGTTAGTGAATATCAATGGGTTCAATGTGAACCGAGATTTCTACATGATTAACATGAAAGGGGTGGCCCTTTCACCGGTTGCGGAGGCCTTTAAGCAGTTTGTTTTAGAGGAATGCAAGACTTCGAAATAGATGCACCTTTGGAAGAAAGAAATGATGAAGACACAGAAAATAGGAGATGCCCATCGGGCATCTCCTATTTTTACATGAAAAGATCTGGATTACTTGTTCAGAATTTCAATGGTGTGAGAAGTCTTTTTCTTGAAACGGCCGATGACCGCATTTTCGCAGTTCTTCTCTCCCAGCTGGTACTGAAGGCGTTCCAACTGATCCTTTTTGCAGGCGATAAGCAGTCCGCCAGAAGTCTGCGGATCGTAGAGACAATCCAGACGAGCTTGAGAAACTCGGATGCTGTAATCCATCACGTCTTTGGCCAGATAGGACATGTTGTTGTGGGCGCCGGCTGGAATGATGCCGTTTGCAGCGAATTCTAACGCTTTATCAAACATCGGCACCCGTTCTGCATAGAGTTCCAGGGTGACATTGCCGGCTTTGGCCATCTCAGCGGCATGACCGATGAGACCGAATCCGGTAATATCGGTGCAACCATCCACTTTGACGCCGCTCATGGCCTCATAACCGTACTTGTTCAGCTCTGCCATGGTCCGGTTCATTTCGTCGTTTTCTTCTGGAGTCAGCAAATCCACCTTGGCAGCGGAGGTCAGAACACCGATGCCGATTTTTTTGGTGATTACCAGATAGTCTTCCTCCTCGGCACTATTGCTTAAGATATCGTCTGGATGGGCGAATCCGGTGACACTGAGTCCGTATTTCGGCTCATCGTCGTTAATACTGTGACCTCCCACAATCATGGCACCACATTCATTGACTTTCTCATTTCCTCCAGCTAGAATCGCCTCTACCGCATCAATCGGCAGGCAGTTCGGGAAAGTGAGAAGATTCATGGCCAGCTTCGGTGTTCCCCCCATGGCGTAAATATCGCTGAGGGAGTTGGCGGCAGCAATCTGACCGAACATATAAGGATCATCTACAATCGGTGGGAAGAAGTCGATGCTGTTGATCATGGCAACATCATCGGTTACCTTGTAGACGCAGGCATCATCGCTGCTGTCGAAACCCACCAGCACGTTCGGATCTTTAATCTTTGGTAATTTGGAAAGTATATCGCTTAGGACACCCGGCCCTACCTTAGCACCTCATCCGCCGGCGCTGGTCATTTCGGTTAAGCGGACCTTCTGGGGGATCCCCGGAATGGGGCAGGCCAGCTTTTCGTTCTCGTTACTCATTCTCTAATAAACTCCTATAGTTTTTTTCAATAGTTACTAAAAATTTTCGTTGGCATATTTTTTGATTGCTTCCACCGCCGTATCGATATCTTCTTCCGTGTTGAAGGGACCGATAGAAAAGCGGACGGTACCTTCCGGAAAGGTATCCAGCGACTGGTGCGCCAGGGGAGCGCAGTGGAGACCCACTCGGGTCATAATTCCGTACTCGTGCTCCAGTTGGAAGGCAATCATACCGTTATCGCCATTCAGAAAGTCGATGGAAATCACGGAGACACGGCCCTCTTCTGTTGGCATGCCGGCAATTCGGATGCCTTCGGTTCCGCGAAGTGCATCTAGCATTCGACCGGTTAATGCCCGCTCATGTTCCATGACTTCCGTCATGTGTTCCATCAGCCAGCCTACAGATGCGTGGAGACCGAAGATTCCTGGCAGGTTCAGCGTTCCACTTTCGAAACGATCCGGAAGTTCTTCCGGCATGGTGGCCAAATCCGAATGGCTGCCGGTACCACCGGAAATCACGGGTTCCAGTTCTCCGGTAATTTCTGGATTCAGAAGCAGAACACCGATTCCCTGAGGTCCTAGCATGGATTTATGTCCCGGCATACAGAGCCCATCAATGTGGCAGGCTTTCATGTCAATGGGAGTATTTCCGGCAGTCTGAGCGGCATCCACAAAGAATCGTACTCCCATCTCGTGACAGTGTTCGCCCACTTCTTGAATGGGAAGTAGCGTTCCGCTGACATTGGAGGCATGGACCATCACTACAGCACGAACGGAATCGTCAATCATGGATAGCGCTTCTTTTAACTGAAGTTCACCTTTCTCGTTACAAGGAAGGTAGTCCACATCGATGATGCCTGCTTCCTCAAGCTGATGAACCGGGCGGTAGACTGCGTTATGCTCCATGCCAGAAATCAGAAGCCGGTCTCCTTTGCGGGCAATTCCCTTGATTAGGAAATTAAGGGAATAGGTGTTTCCTGGTGTGAAAATCGTATAACGGGAACCGTAACCATTCATCATCTGGTTAATCCATTCTCGGGTTTCCAGAACTACACCTGCTGCCGAATAGGCTTTGTTGTAGCTTCCTCGGTTAATATTGCTTCCTACGTTCTTTATATAATCGTATACAGCATCTGCCACTACGTCCGGCTTTGGATAAGATGTGGCACCGTTGTCTAGATAGATTTTGTCTTCCATATTCTTCCTCCATGGTTTTCTATACCTCGTTAGAATACATTCAATAGATGATATTATATCAGAAAATGAAAGT
>JBNMGJ010000198.1:0-3426 GCA_050872185.1 Mogibacterium sp. | reverse complement strand
CATTCTTCGTGTAATCATAAACCGCATAATCATACTTTGAATTTCCGTTGAACTCCACCATATAGCACTTTTGATTCTTCGGCAAGGTGATGCTTCCTACCTTTCCAGACTGAACTTCTGCATCCGTCAGCGCGGTAAAGAAGAGCTGGAACTTATTGCCATCGATAACCCCCATATTACCCTTATCATCTCTGCGAAGAGCCGTTGCCTTTCTTGCACCCAGATATGCGCAAGTTCTTCCCGGCTTATAGCTGGTGTTCAGTGTGCTGTTAGACATGCCGGATACATACGCATCTGGATAGAAGAACAGAATCAGTTCTGCTGGAATAGTGGAATCCACGTCATGTACTTTTGCCGCGCTGAGCTGCTTCTGTTTCTCCGGATACATACCGGTCGGTGTTGCCGGATGTCCCTTATAATAATACTCATATCCAGAACCGTAATACTTCTTAACAAATGCAGTAAATTCCGCAAAGTCCTTTTCTGAAGTTACACGGCCACCCATGAGAATCATTACTTTCTTGTGATTCTTTGTCGCATCCGCAAACATATTGTCATTGAAGTGATACCATTCTTTGAAAGCTTTTTCATGCTTGTTCGCCTGCAGAGCTTCCAGCTTTGCCTTCATATCGAACTGATCAATCTTGGATAGTGCCTTCGTCAGGAATGCACTGTCCTTGGATTCAAATGTGCCCGCCTTGCGGCCAACCCACCACTTCACATTGTTCGATGATGCCACTACTGCATACGTATACTTTCTTAGGCTGTAGCTTTCGTGGTTTGCAGCGTATTTCACATCTCTAGGATCTACATACTTTCCCTTCTTCCAGGAACTCTTTAAGAGCTTCCATTCTGCCTCAGTGGTATCGAGCACGCTCTGTGCGTTCGTCCCACCATACAACTGGTTGAAGAATACGTAGCTAGAGCTTCCATCCGATAGGAACGTCACGTCGTAACGGTCTTCCGGAAGCTTGTTTCTGCACGCCAGTTCCAACACACCCTTTACATACGTATCAGTCAAATAGATATGGAACTTGGAATTCTTATTCAACGATCTCAAATCCTGTACATACTTCCGCATGTAGGTGGTCATCTTCTGTACATTGCTGGTGGACATCGGATTCTTCATCTTCGGATTCTGCTGCACGTATGGAGGCATCTTCGACCAGTTGTAAGATTTCTTCCGAGTCGTTGCGATAGTGGTCGGAATCGGATTTCCCTTCTCGCCCTTGGTAATATCCCATAGAGACAGCGAGAACTGCAGTGGTCCGTATGTTGCGTTCAGAACAGCAATGTTGTATTCCTGTGCAATGACACCGGCATTCTTCAAGGTAACGGTCTTCAACTTTTTGCCCTTCTTGTTGTAGTACTTTACCACAAAGTTGTACTTACCCATTGCTGGAGGTACCATGGTGAAATACTTCTTGGAAGAAGAAATCTTGGAGAGCTTCATGGTCTTGGAGTGAGATTTCACCACCTTGCCATCGCAGTACATGTACGCGGTTGCCTTTACCTTGTACACTTTGTTCTTCTTGCTCTTCACCTTCTTCAGTGTTTTTACGCCCGGCAGATAGACTCTTACCGTCTTGTAATCCACCTTCGCCTGCTTCACGGAAACCGTGTAGCGACCCGCTTTCTTCGTGTACTTCTTCGCCGTCACGCTAGGCTTTGCGGTGGTCGCCGCATTAGCCTGGAACATCTCTCCCTGGAATGGGATGACTCCGAAACTTAGCGTGAGAATCAGAAGCAGAATCAGACTTTTTTTCTTTACATTTGCCATAATTTCCCCCTTTTATTATTGTTCGTTTGAATTCGTTTGGTTACTCTCCGTCTCTGTTACAACCGGCTTCGAGTCCTCCTCCGTCTTCATTTCACTACCAACAACCGTCGTATCCGCCTTTGGCGATTCTGCCTGCGTTTCCGGATAAATAATCTTGTTGGCAGTATAGTCATAGACAGCGTACTCATACTTCGAGTTTCCATTAAACTCTACCATATAGCACTTGTGATTCTTTGGCAAGGTGATGGTTCCCACTTTTCCAGCCTGAACCTCTGCATCTGTTAACGCAGTAAAGAACAATTGGAACTTTTGGCCTTCAATAACACCTTGATTACCCTTATCATCTTTGGCAAGCGCTTTATCTTTGCGCATTCCCAGATAAGCGCAAGTTCTTCCATCTCTATAGCTGTAATTCATGGTACTATTCGACATACCTGAGCAATAGATGTCCGGATAGAAGAACAAGATTAGTTCTGCAGGGATGGAGGATTCCACATCATGAACTTTCGCTGCATCCAGCTGTTTCTGCTTCTCCGGATAAAGCCTTGTTGGTGTACCCGGATGGCCTTTGTAGTAGTACTCATATCCGTTTCCGTAATAGTTTTTCACAAAGGCGGTGAACTCTGCAAAATCTTTTTCTGAGGTTACTCTGCCTCCCATCAAAACCATAACCTTCTTGTTATTCTTCTTGGCATCGGCGAACATGCTGTCGCTGAAGTGATACCATGCCTTGAAGGCCTGGTCATGCTTTTCCTCCTTCAGCTTATTCAGCATATCATTCATATTCTTCTGTTCAATCTTGCTCTTGGCCTGTGTCAGGAATGCTTCATCTTTGGATTCGAAGGTGCCATCCTTTCGACCAACCCACCATTTTACGTTGCTTGCAGTGCTAAGAGCTACATATGAATACCGCTCCAGCCCATAGTTTACATTCTTCGTATAGTATTTTGCATCGCTAATATCAATGTAATTTCCCTTCTTCCAAGCACTCTTATACAGTTTCCACTCCGGACGCATCACATCATATACATGCTGTGCATCTGCACCACCGTATACCTTGTTGAAGCTTACATAGGTTCCACTACCATCCGATAACATGGTCACATCATAACGGTTTTCCGGTAATTTCGTTCTGCATGCTAATTCCAAGATGCCCTTCACATTGTTGTCAGTCAGATAGATGTGGAACTTCGAATCCTTATTGAGAGAACGGAGATCCGAAATGTACTTACTCATGTAAGATAACATCTTTCCCATATTTGTGGTGGTCTTTTTCATCTTTGGATTCGTTTGAACATACGGTGGCATCTTAGACCAGTTATAGGTGCCTCTTCTCGTAGTAGGTAGTGTAGTTGGGATTGGATTTCCCTTCTCCCCCTTGGTAATATCCCAGAAAGATAGAGACAGCAGAAGCGGTCCGAAGGTTCCGTTCGTTACCGCCATGTTATATTCCTGTGCAATGACACCTGCGTTCTTGAGGGTAACAGTCTTCAGTTTCTTTCCCTTCTTGTTGTAGTACTTGACCACGAAATTGTACTTACCCATTGCAGGTGGTACCATGGTGAAATACTTCTTCGAAGAAGAAATCTTGGACAGCTTCATAGTCTTGGAATGAGACTTCACCACCTTGCCATCGCAGTACATGT
>JBNMGJ010000149.1:0-4724 GCA_050872185.1 Mogibacterium sp. | reverse complement strand
TGTACCTGGAGGGCGAGGGCCAGCGTGTCATCTTTCTCGTTCCGTCCCAGCGCACTGGCACCCGGGTCGTCCCCACCGTGTCCTGCGTCAATAAATATAACCCCTCGGTTCTGAAGAAAGTAGAAGATACCCGCACCAGTGTATGCGGAATAACCGGTAACACCCAGGATAACCACAAGGAGGGACGCAAGAATAATGCGATTGCGCTTTCGCTTCCGTGCTCGTTCTTTTTTTCTCTTTCTCAGAATAATCTGGCGAATTTCTTCATCGGTTAGATTTACCGCCATAGATACCTCCGTCTCGACATATTTTTCTCTATTGTAAACTTTGAATGTGAAGATTTCAAGAATGCAGCGAGGGGAGAAGGTGCGCTCTTGCATAACAGAAGAAAAATGATATAATTAATTCTGTATAGTATGAGTAGAAATAAGCAGGAGAACCGAAAGATGTATGCATTAACGGCGAAAGCAATGAAATATATGGATGAATACACCATGGACAAGGGTATTCCAAGTGCTGTTCTGATGGAGAATGCCTCCCGGGGTGTGGTTCGTCATATAACGGAACGTTTTCCGGACACGGATACCACCGTTCTGGTCCTCTGCGGACCGGGAAATAATGGGGGAGATGCGGTTTGCGTAGCCAGATGGCTTCTGCACCTGGGATATCCGGTGGTTCTCTATTTCGTAGGAGATCCGGGACATACGTCGAAAGAATTCCGGCGGCAGGTTCGGATTATTTCGTCTATTCACCCGGAACTGAAGGTATATGGCACCGGTGATGCATCAGAGAGTCTAGAGGTTTTGCGGAAAGACTATGATGTCATCGTAGATGGAATCTTTGGAACCGGACTCAATCGGCGGTTCGGAGGTAATTTTATCAAATTCCTGGAGTACATCAATTCCAAGAATGGCTTCAAGGTGGCCATCGACGTACCGTCGGGACTGAATGCCACCACAGGTCAGGTGATGAATGCAGCTTTTATTGCAGATTTGACCGTGACCATGGGAAGCTATAAGACCGGACTGTTCTTCTGCGAGGGAAGAAAGGTTGCAGGAGAAGTTGAGGTGGTAGATATCGGCCTGGCTGAATCGGGGTATCGGAATATACCGGATAAGATTTTTATCTGCGACAAGGAGTTTTTCCGGAAGACCCGAGGAATGGCTCTTCTTCCGAGGTCGGAAATTTCTCATAAGGGAACCTACGGAAGCGTGGGAATTGTGGTTAGCCCAGGAAGTATGATGGGGGCGGCAATGCTGTCGGCTCGGGCAGCATACCGAGCTGGCTGCGGACTGGTGAAAATCTTCTGCCCGAACAAATTTGTGGGTTTCTTCAATGTCTCTATTCCAGAGGCAGTAGTGGTTCCCTACAAGAATGATGATGTAATCGGTGCTTTGGATGAATTCACGGAGAGCGTCGACGTGGTTCTGGCAGGTCCGGGAATGAAAGAAGATGCGACGGGACGCCTTATCGTCAAGGAGATTCTGGCCCAGGAGACACCGGTTGTTCTGGATGCTGGGGCACTGAACCTGATTTCAAAGAATCTGAAACCATTCCGAAAGAGAAAGTGCCCATGTGTAATTACTCCTCATGTGGGAGAGATGGCGCGACTGTGTGGAGAAGAGATTCCGACCATTGAGAAGAATCGGATTGGATTTACGAAGAAGTTCTCCGAACTGTACCATGTGAGCATGGTGGTAAAATCCGATGTCTCCTTGGTATCTCTGATTCGAGATGGAGGAGATCAGAAACTGTATCTCAACGTAACCGGAAATTCTGGCTTGGCCACGGCAGGATCCGGAGATGTGCTTTCCGGCGTGATTGCTTCTCTGATGGCGCAGGGAAATTCACTGAACAACAGCTTGCTCTACGGTGTGATGGTTCACGGACTGGCTGCAGACAAATTCGCTGTCGATGAGGATTCCAAGCGCAAAATGATGGCAGGCGATATTGTGGAAAGTATTTTCTAGCCGGGTGAGCGGGCGTGTCTCGAGAATATGGGCGGAGAAAATGCACATTAATTTGAAAAATCTCTTGCGAAATGCAGGGGATAATGATATACTTTCAATGTTATGGACGATTCTGTTCCATTTACATTCTGAGTACGGTAGGAGGTGAAATCGGAATATGGCACAGGTTATCGTTAGAGAAAACGAAAGCTTAGAGAGCGCTCTTAAGAGATTTAAGAGATCTTGCGCTCGCGACGGCGTTATGTCTGAGCTCAGAAAAAGAGAGCACTACGAAAAGCCAAGCGTAAAGCGTAAGAAGAAATCCGAAGCTGCTAGAAAGAAAGCCAGAAAGTATTAATTTGGCGAAGGAGGTATTCAATGGGTCTTAAAGAACAATTGCTTACCGATTACAAAGAGGCGATGAAGGCGCATGATAGCACCCGGAAGGACACCGTTAATCTGATTCGTGCCGCAATTAAGCAGCATGAAATTGATCAGCAGGTCACTCTGGAAGATGCCGACATCATTCCGATTATCAAGAAACAGCTGAAGATGCGTACAGACGCAATCGCTGATTTCGAGAAAGCAGGAAGACAGGATTTACTCGATAGTTATAGAACAGAAATCAATATTCTGAAACAGTATCTACCCGAAGAGATGTCGGAAGAGGCGGTTCGCTCTGAAGTGGAGAAGATTGCCGAAGAAGCCGGCCTGGAACGTTCGATGAAAAGCATGGGCGCGATGATGAAGGCATCCATGGCGAAGTTGAAAGGCCAGGCAGATGGCTCCGTCGTATCCAAGGTGGTCAAAGAATACTTAAGTGGTAAGTAGCTATCAAAGGGATTCCGTTACACGAGGTGTGACGGAATCTTTTTTTTATTCAAATTGAAAGAATCGCATACTTTCTATTAAAAGTGATGCGTGATTTAAAACGATAGAAAAGAGGGTTGAAATATGCTTTGGATAATATATATTTTAGCGGGGTTAGGAGCTGGTGTTGTTACGGGATTGGCAGGCCTTTCTGCTGCGGTTATCATTACGCCTCTTCTGGTTAGCGTATGTGGCTGGGCCAGCTATGATGCGGTAACGGTGGCACTGGCTTCGGACGTTCTGGCTAGTCTTCTCTCGTCGTACACCTATGCGAAGAACAAGAATATCGACCTGAAGAGCGGAATGCTCACTATGATTACTGCGTTCCTAGGAACGGTGATTGGCAGTTACTGCGGATATCTCTTCAGCCAGGCAGAACCGGATGGACTGGGATATATTTCCATGCTGACGACCATTGGCCTAGGCATCAAGTTCCTGGTAAAACCAATTACCAGCGGGGCAGACGGCTCCGATGAAGGCCATCAGATTTCTCTAAAGAAAAGAATCATGGCAATGATTTTCGGCTGTGGAATCGGTTGGGTGTGTGGATTCACCGGAAGTGGCGGTGGTATTTTGATGCTGACTGTTTTCACAGTAGTATTGGGATACAATCTCAAAGTAGCCGTGGGAACAAGTACGATGATTATGTCCATCGTTGCGTTGACTGGCGCAATCAGCCATGTTCTTATGGGTGCCAGTCTAAATGGATTGCCAGCGGTTGTTACTATTGTGGCGTGCCTGTTCGGCGCACTTGTTTCTGCGCGATTTGCGAATCGTTGCGAAATTCGGAAACTGAATCGCGTGGTGGGCGTTGTGCTGAGTATTCTGGGTATTCTTACAATTGGAATTAAGTGGTTCGGATAATTATGCCCGAAATAAAATTAAAAAAACAGTTGACATACAATGAATATATGATAATATATTCATATGAACAAGCGATAATGTATCGAGAAAGGGAATCGCAATGAAGAACAAGTATCAGACGGAAAAGGGATCCAGAATCGGCGGAATCAACGAGAATGAATTACAAGACCTGGCAGATCTGTTCAAAATGTTCGCCGACTCCACCAGAATCAAAATCTTGGTGGATTTATCCGGCGGAGAGAAGAACGTAACGGAAATATGTGAGGATTTGGAGATGAACCAGTCGGCTGTATCCCATCAGTTGAAAATTCTCCGGAATGCGAAGCTTCTTGCAGCGAGAAGAGAAGGAAAATCCATGTACTATTCTCTGGCCGATGACCATGTTAGTACAATTATCGCTATGGGCAAAGATCATATTGAAGAGTAACTCAAGAAATGACAGGAGGACGTTATGAAGAAGAAATTCAAACTGGATGAAGTGGATTGCGCAAACTGTGCCGCAAAGATGGAAGATGCCATCAAGAAGATTGAAGGTGTGGAAGATGCATCGGTGAATTTCATGACTCAGAAGATGACGCTGGAAGCAGATGATGCGAGATTTGATGAGATTCTGGATGAGGTCTGCAAGGTTATCGCCAAAGTGGAGCCAGATTGCGAAGTGATTCGATAGTACACAAAAAATCTATATATTGCAGGGAATGCATGACGCACATAGTGTATTCCCTGTAATCAATAGAATAACGAAGCGAAAGACGAACGGAGGATATTTATGAGCAAGAAATTACAGAGAAAACTACGGGAGATTATAATCGGATTGGCATTATTTGCCATTCTGATGATCTGGGAGAATACGGCGGGTTTTCCAGGAATGCTGGGGAGCCGATGGGGGAGCCTGGTGCTGTACCTGATTCCGTACCTGATTGCCGGGCGAGACGTGGTGAAAAAATGTTTGCTGGGTATCAAGAACCGGCAGCTGTTAGATGAATGTTTCCTGATGACATTGGCAACACTGGGCGCCTTCGTGACTGGAGAGAACAGTGA
>JBNMGJ010000182.1:0-3770 GCA_050872185.1 Mogibacterium sp. | reverse complement strand
TTCTTCATCTCGTCATGCATCTCATGCGTGATTATTTTGCTGTCTTCCAATAAATTTGTTGACATTCAATCTCCTTTGTTTGACTATTTCTGTTACTTGCTAAAAATATATTTCTCTGCTTCTCAGCACGCGTACACGCTGGATTATTAGATATCCAAGTTCTTTACGTACTTCGCATTCTCCTCGATGAACTTCTTCCGCGGTGGAACCTTGTCGCCCATCAGGGTGGATACGATTTCGTCCGCTGCCGTAGCGTCGTCCAGCGTAATCTGAATCAGTGTACGATGGTTGTAATCCATGGTGGTTTCCCACAGCTGGGTATCGTCCATCTCACCGAGACCTTTGTACCGCTGAATTTCAATCTTGGACTTGCTGTCCTTCGCCCGGATTTCTGCCAAAAGCTCTTCCTGCTGACGGTCGGAATAGGTGTACCAGATGTCTTTGCCTCTTTTTACCCGGAACAGGGGTGGCTGAGCTGCATATACATATCCGCCTTCAATCAGCGGTCTCATGTAACGATAGAAAAAGGTGAGGAGCAGTGTCCGAATGTGGGCACCGTCCACGTCCGCATCGGTCATGATGATGATCTTGTGATATCTCAGCTTGGAAATATCGAAGTTATCGTCAATGCCGCATCCGAAGGCGGTAATCATATTCTTGATTTCGTCGGAGTCCAGCGCTCTAGCCCGGGTGGCTTTCTCCACATTCAGAATCTTACCACGAAGAGGCAAGATTGCCTGGCGGGCACGGTCTCTTCCGGACTTGGCACTTCCGCCGGCGGAATCTCCCTCGACGAGGAAAATCTCGGAAATTTCCGGATCCTTCTCGGAACAATCTGCCAGCTTTCCCGGAAGGGAAGTGGTTTCCAGAACGTTGCTTTTACGAGAAGCTTCTCTGGCCTTACGAGCAGCCTCTCTGGCACGGGAGGCGTTGACGCATTTCTCCACAATCTTCTTGGCCTGGGACGGATGTTCGTCCAGGTAGAAGTTGAAGTACTCGTTCATGCTGCTCTCAACAAAGCCCCGGACTTCGCTGTTTCCCAGCTTTGCCTTGGTCTGTCCCTCGAACTGCGGATCCGTCAGCTTGACGCTGACGATGGCGGTGATTCCTTCACGACAATCGTCACCACTTAAAGCATCGTCCTTTTCTTTCAGCTGCTTCGAACGGCGAGCGTAATCATTGATGGTTCTGGTAATGGCGGATTTCAGCCCCTGCAGGTGGAATCCACCTTCGATGGTGTTGATGTTGTTGGCATAGGACAGCACCATTTCGTTATAGCTGGTGGTGTACTGAAGGGCCACTTCCACTTCGTACTCTTTACCAGTTTTCTCGTCCTTCTTCTGGTTCTCGAAGTAGAAAATGTCGTCGTTGACAACTTTCTTATTTCGGTTCAGGAATGCCACGAACTCCTTGATTCCGCCTTCGTAGTGGAAGCTTTCCTTCTTCTGACGGCCTTCTCTCTTGTCCTCAATGGTAATCCGAAGACCCTTATTCAGAAACGCCATCTCTCTCATACGGCGCTGCAGAGTGTCGTAGTCGTAGACAGTGGTTTCGTCAAAGATTTCCGGGTCCGGCCAGAAGGTGGTCTTGGAGCCGGAACCTTCCGCATCTCCCAGAACCTTCAGTTCCGAAACATCCTTTCCCTGGAAATACTCCTGCTGATAGAGTTTTCCACCTCTTCGAATCTCTACCACCATGTGGGTGGAGAGGGCGTTCACAACGGAGGCACCCACACCGTGAAGACCACCGGATACCTTGTATCCGCCACCGCCGAATTTACCGCCGGCGTGGAGCTGGGTGTGAATAACTTCTACAGTCGGTTTATGTTCCGTCGGGTGCATGTCCACCGGCATACCACGGCCGTCATCGCTGACGGTGATGGAATTATCCTCGTTGATGGACAGCTCGATGTGTGTACAGAATCCAGCCAGTGCCTCGTCCACACTGTTATCTACAATCTCGTAGACCAGATGGTGAAGACCCTGCGAGCCCGTACTTCCGATATACATACCCGGTCTGACGCGAACCGCTTCCAGTCCGTGCAGAACCTGAATTTGTTGGCCTGTGTAGTCACTTTTTTTCTTTTCTGCGCTCATTCAAACCTTCCTTTTTCTGATTTGTTAAAATAAAAATCGGCTATTTCCATAGCCGATTTATTTTACCATATTTAGGGCTTTTATTCAAGGATGGGAAAAATCTCATAAAACACGTTTGCGGGCTGTTTTGCGCGATTTTTAACCTGTTTTGCAGCTATTTTATTCTATCATACCACTCTTCACATAATAAATTTTCCCATCCGGCATTTTCTGAAGAATTTGGCTGTTCACATCGGTGGTGGTGATGAAGAGCTGCACATCTTCAATCTCCTGGAACAGATAGGTCTGCCTTTCCTCATCCAGTTCCGAAAGCACATCGTCCAGAAGAAGCACCGGATTCTCACCCAGCACATCTCGGGCAATGCTGATTTCTGCCAGCTTCAGTGATAGGGCGATGGTTCGATGCTGCCCCTGGGAGCCGTATTTTCTGGCATCTTTTCCGTTGATGAAGAACTCCATGTCATCTCGCTGGGGACCGATGCTGCTGTGTCCGCTGTAGATATCCCTATCCCGTGCACTTAGGATTTCTTCATAAGCTGTCTCTTGAGACATCGAAGAAACATATCGAAGGGTGAGTTCTTCCTTGCCCCCAGAGATGCCCGCCTGGATTTCTCCGGCTCTCTTCGAAAGCATCTCGATGAAATTCTGCCGGTACTTCACGATTTCGCTGCCGTACTTGGCCAGCTGAAGATCATAGATATCCAACATGTTTTCGTCCAGATTTCCATTTCGGAGGTTTTCCTTTAAAATAGAATTTTTTTGTTTTAACGCCTCTGTGTACATCCGAAGTTGTTCGTAATAGCGGGGGCGAAGCTGAGAAATCTCCTTGTTGATGAAATTTCTTCTTTTCTCCGGACTATCCTTGATAATTCGAAGGTCCTCGGGCGAGAACACCATCACCACCAGATTGTTGAGAAGTTCCGCAGTTTTCCGGATGAGTTTGCCATCCTTCTTAATCATTTTTTTACCGGTGCGGTCCAGAACGATGGAGATATTCTTCTCTATGTCCTCGCTGATTAGGTCTAGGGATACGCTTCCCCTAGGGTGATCGATTTGAATCATGTTGGCCGAGTTCTGGGTACGAAAAGATCGGGCAAAGGCACAGAGGTAGACCGCTTCAATAAGGTTGGTCTTTCCCTGGGCGTTTTCCCCGATAAAAACATTTCTAGAGCTGTCAAAGGACAGCTCTAGATGTTCGTAATTTCTGAAGTTATGTAGTTCGATTCGTTGAACAATCATGTCAATTCCGATTCCGGTTAATTAGTTAATTCTCACCGGAAGTACCAGATACAGGTACCGGTCGCCGCTGAGAGGCTTGATAATGCAAGGGCTAATGCTGTCCTTCAGATACATGTGGATTTCTTCATCCTCTACATTCCGGAGAATATCGATTAAATACTTGGAGTTGAATCCAATGCGGAAGCTGTCTCCATTCTTGATGATCTCGATTTTCTCGTTCATGTTACCCTGATCGTTGAGGGAGGAAATTTCGATGACGTCATCCTGAATATCGAATTTGATCATATTATTATTCATTCGATTGGCCATCAGTGCGGCACGCTCAATGCTTCGAATTAAGTCGTCCTTCTTCACACGGATTTCTGTAGAGCTTTCTGCTTTGATACTGCGCTTGTAATCGATGTACTTTCCGCTCATGGTGTTCAGCGTAACCTT
>JBNMGJ010000096.1:0-6707 GCA_050872185.1 Mogibacterium sp. | reverse complement strand
TCATTTTCTGTAGCTAGGGGCGCCATATAGCTCTGCAACGCTTTCATGCGCTCATCTAATTCCGCAATCTGTTCTTTCAGTGCAAGGCTTTGCTGCATTGCCTGCTCATATTGCACTTTAATCGCATTCTGACCGATATACGGAGTTTGATAAATCGCCGGTTTGATGGCACTGGCAACGTGGTTTTGATATTTCATGCATTCTCGAGTAATCGCCGTCCGATGCTTCTTCAAATCTCGATAGCTGTCGCACATAACCACCTTTCCCAGAATCATATTGATGTAGCGTTTCGCGTATTTGTTGGGAGATGACACTACAGTTGCTAACGAACCTTCCGGAGCTACATCGTATTCATCCAATTTCTGAGTGTTAATCAGGCCCACTCCATAGGCTTTTTTCTCTTTTCTAAGTCGGTCATAGGTTCCCAGGGCAATATCGAAACTCTCCGGTTCTACCAGAATATAGAATCGCTGTGTGTTCAGGTAGCCCTCCACTGCATTTCTCCAGGTCTCGTCTTCAATTTCCAATACTTCGCACAATATTTTCGGCTCAGCGGTCCTTCCAATACGAACGAATTCTTCTTTTACCCCTTCCAGTACACGAGAAACTTCCGGCGAATAGGACATTTTCTTCATCTTCAGCCGTTGGATTTTCTGATCCACTTCCTGCTTCTCTTGACTGCGATGGGTTTGCTGTATCGACAGATTCGCCTGCTCTTTGATGAGCTTCTCTCGCATCTCATTTTTGTAAGCCAAGACGCTTTCCATATTACTTCTCACATCGGCAAATTCTGTCTTCTGTTCGATATTTGATAGATTGTCCCAGTAAGTCTTCAAGCAATCATCTGCATCTTTCATTTCCAGCAACGCCTCTACTTGACGCTTCGCTTTATGGATGCTTTTCCGGAGATTCTTTCGTTCCTCCAACTGGGATTTCTTTCGCGCTTCCAGGTCTCGGAGTATTTTCTCCTGCTCATCCTTCGCAATAAAATCCTTGTCACTGGCGAGCTCGGTCCGTAAATCATCTCGGATCGTCTGCTTTTCTTCCTGCTCCTTCTTTGTTTCGAGGATCTGCTGATTATTTTCCTTCAAACGATATTCTTCGGATGTTAAGGATTTCTGCAGTGCTTCAAGATTTTCGGCAATCAAATCAGCTTCCACACGTTCCAGGAAGTAATCGTACATTCTGTCTTTTTCCTGGTTCCCTGCAATCTGATTATGTGCAGAAACTATTCGTTCTAACTTCTCAATGCGTGCTTTTACATTCTCAAGCGTCCGTTGCAAATCCTGGTAGGAGCGGACATTTTCACGCAATACGTCAATGTTAACTTCCTTCTCATCTAGAACGTAGGAATACACGAAATCTTTAATATCATCAATGGGTCTGAAGGCTAGCGCCTTCGGTATCAAACGGAAAAATTTGTCTTCAATACGCCCGAACCGATTTTTCATCATGGAGCGCGCTTCCTTCTCGGTGGTGCACCACTGACGAATCTGTTTCGCATTGGTAGTACGGAACTGATTGATAGATTTCGGTCTTTTCCCATGGAAAAACAAGTGATCGTCTAGCTGCATGTTATCCATCAGATACCTTACCGTCTTTTCCTGTCCTTCCGCAGCCGAATCCACCACGGCCCCAACAATGAAATACCTTTCTTTCTTCTCCTCATAGAATTCCAATGCAATGTGTGCACTGATTTCGCCAGTACGTTCATAGGGCTTATTCTCTCGACCGGTCTTGCACCGTACATACCCGGTTAATTTACGTTTTCCGTTTTCATGGGCTGCCTTATTGAAATGATTCGTGCTACAAGTCACAACGAACTGAATTGCATCTAGAAGGGTCGACTTTCCCGCACCGTTTTCTCCAGAAATTAAGGTGGAAGTCTCGAATTCAATGGTGGTATTCGTAAAACGATGCCAATTAATCAGCTTCACTCTCGTCAGTTTCTTCATCGACGTTCTCTCCCTTTTTGTAATTCTGCAGTTTCTCGTATACCTGCTTGATGTCTTCCACACGAACCGCCATGAGTATCGAATCATAGATGATGATGCGGCTCTCTTCACTGGACAAATCGCTGTCCAAGGTCTCAATCAGCTGAAATCGTTTGAAGGTGCTGATAGCGTTACGTAAAGTGGTTTTATCAATCATCTTGTCTCGTATTTTCAGGCTCATGAATTTCTCATGGATGTCACCCACGTTGATTAACACTTCATCGGATACGGATAATTCTCGTTTTTTCTCATCGTACAGAATGCGCAAAATCAAAAGTATGACGGATTCAAATAATTTCAAATTGTAGCGATTGTAATTCTGCGGATTCGTAAGCTGAACCACACCGTATTCTTCATTGATTTCCAACCGATATCCCATCAGAGATAGATATTCTGAAAATTTATCGTGATATTTCAAAACGAAATAATAGTCTCTTTTACTCGCTTGATTTCTTTTACACAAAAAGCACGTACTTAACAATCGATTACAGATTCTGGAAAAATCATCCTTATCTCGCTGCAGCATTCCTTCCAACATGTCCATATATGTGCTATTCCTTTCTCTCAATCACGAAATCTCGGAAACGATATCCATTACGCTGGGTTTCTTCTTTTACCACAATTCGGTATTCCATATTCTTGCGTTGACCGTACAGTCTCACATAAATCAGTTTGACGAAATCTTCTGTGGTGTTCAGTGGCAAATCCGATGCACAGATTGCATCCCTCCCCATTAATTGCTGACGAACGTACTGATTAATTTTCTCCGGATTCAGTACTTTGGCCAGCTTCGCCATCATGCGTTGCAATTTCTCATTCCGCAATTTCAAATCCGGTGCGGATTCCTCTATCGCCTCCGGCTCGAAGGTCTTCTTTCCCTCCGTTGGTGTATAGAGGGATTTTTCGTCCAGCATCGCGGAACTATAGAGTCGAACTAATTCATCCAGAAATTCAATTCGGTAGATTCCACCGAAATTCATATTTTCCTCGTTCATTCTCTCTCCGATTGCGGAAAGGATTTCTTTCAACTGACCGCGTACATCCTCTCCCCCAATCAAATAGAACTTTGCACGGTTAATTGCCGCCCGCTGATATTGCGTATTTTTCTGATTGATTTCCGATAGAATCTCATCCATGTTTTGAAAGGCATCCACCACCTGGTGGATGTACTGGTACACCAGTTCTTCAGCATCTTCTGGATTGATTTCGCGAATTCCCGCCAGATCCTCCGCTGCCTTCTGTACATATTTCTTACTCCGGCTTTTTCGCTCTAATTGTTCCACAATTTCCGGTCGAAATTTGGATACATTATCCGATGTTAGAAGGCGGTGATATGCCTTATCCACAATATTTTCAATGTAATCGTTGAACAGAACATCCATGATTTCTGCCGGTGTCTTGAATCGAGTCAATTCATCAATATAACGTTTGATACTGGAATTCAGATTTTTCAGCCCCGTAATCAACATGTCGGTATTTTCTACAATGGACAGA
Organism: Mogibacterium sp.; assembly: GCA_050872185.1. Lineage (GTDB taxonomy): Bacteria > Bacillota > Clostridia > Peptostreptococcales > Anaerovoracaceae > Mogibacterium_A. Next base: position 3,219 of record JBNMGJ010000096.1, on the reverse strand, counting down.
AGGACGATTCCCGGATTTTCTGTTTTACTCTTCACTAGACTGTAGATTGTATAGATATATCCCTGATATTCAACCTGCTTTCCATCCGCAATATCGATAAGGGTTCGGATAATCTTCACCGCATATTCCTTGAAGTTCACCCGCTGAACGTAGCTCTTGTCAGTTTCAATCTCAATCCATCCGTAGTATTCCAGCTTACGAATCATCCAGTTGGCCTTGCCTCTGCTGGATTTTCCCACGATTTCATCATCCTGTAACTCCGCTGCCTGTGTCTGTTCAAAATAGTATTGGAGTTCTTCCACGAGCACATCTCTTTCCACGCCAAAAGAAAGCTGATAGTCCAATACGGAAAACAGCTTACTAATACATTCCCAATATACTTTTTTGTTTGGTGATGCCAGGGGCACGAAAAAGTTATCGTTGATCACATGAAACATTTTTTTCTCCAAACTATCTTCAGACTGAAGTGGATTTTTTGCGAATAATTCTCTGCACTCGGATCCGATTGTAACGCTGAATTATTACATACTTCATATCTATCAAGCACGCCACAATCGAGGTCCCCAGGAACACCATCGGTGCTCCATAAGGAATAATTAACAATAGCGGCACGAAGGAGAATAGCATAATAATCCGGTGTACCAGTTCTGCCTGCATCATATTGTGTAGCACCGCTTCCAGAGAAATACTCCGCAAATCAAATTTCTCCGGTTTGGCAGTGATGGCGTATTTCTTCCATTTCTTGACCCGGAGGGTCTTATATATTCTTGTTTCACAGGGTCTAATTCGGAATCCGAAGGAGTCCGTCTTGAATTTATACTCATTACAGAGTTTTTCAGCAACTTCTCCCACAATCAACCGCATGATAAAATGATAGGCCGTTGTAAGAGAGGTTACGTACAATGCGGTCCATGGTTGCTGATACCGGCTGGACAGCCATCCGAATATAGCGGTAAAAAGCACCAATATGATTACAGCCACACATACCTTGCGAAGGATTGGAGAATTCGTTTCTTTTTCGGTAGAAGCGTCTTTCATTAATACTGTATTCGTAGCATCCTCAGTATCCTCATTTGCAGCAATAGATTCTAGCTCTAGATGCTTTTCCCAGGAATAGGATTCAATGAAATTTAGCAATGACGTAAGGTTAGTAGATTCCACGTTCTGTTCATGGAATCCTTCTGTGAAATGGCGTTCCCTCGAGTTGATTTTAATGTAATTGTTATGCCATAATTCTAAATGATTAGTATCTATTCCTTTGATTATCCACCGATCCTCGCCACTTTCCACCCGAAGCGCAGAAAAATCTGTTGCATGGAATCTCATCCCCGCATCCATTACATAGTGCTCTATTTTTCGAGTCCCCACATGATACTTTTGAAATATTCCAGTGCACATTGCAATTTGCTTTGTATTCGGATAACACGCCAACCGGAGCAGAAGTTTTTTCTTGCACATTGAACAGAATTCCCTATTTTCTGGAATCACATTCGATGCCTCAAATTTACCTGGAAGCAGTTTCCGCACTTCTTTGCATTCTCTATCATGAAAGCATCTCGAATTTTCCGTATAGAAAAACAGCATCTTCGGGTTATCAATTAAACGCTGCTTCCTTCTCTCTTCCGGTGTTACTGCCCTAGGAACATATTCTATCCTCTGACTTAGAAGAATTGGTTTTGCACCTGGCCTGTACAGGTTGTCAAATTCAAGAATATCTTCAGGCTTTGATATCGGACACATTTCACCCTGGTTCTCAATATTCTGTATCGCATTGTCTATGCTAATCTGAAGGTGACACCACATTCCGTTAAAATTACATTCTGACAATGATTATATTATGCAAATTTCATACAAAGAAGTCAACAGATCCTGAAAATGCCTCCCGTAACTTCAGAATATGTCTTGCCGTTTTCGGTTGAAAAACAGCTTCAATGCTATACGTCATCTTCTGCGTACTTCCAGAATGGGCTACCGTCCCACGTCCTGGAACCATTGCCTCTGACTTCGCACCCACTCGCCAATCGCAGGAGGCCTCTGATGGGCTGTGCCTCAGCAGCTCACACTTCACCTTCGGTTCGCTTTTGCAGGAGACAACATGTCTCCACGTGAAAGGAAAGCACTGTATGAATTACCGATTTTTGCATTTGTGCTGAGGAACATATCCACGAACCTTTTAACGATAGGTCGGAGCTATCGTTAAAAAGTGTACTGCATTACAAACCGAGGTTTATGCTTTTTTAATCGGATGTCTAATAACCGTTTTCCATTTTTCCGGTGCAATCCTTCTTGCATCAGACAAATAAATCTCGTGGTGTAACCTATCTTTGTTTATATCGTTAACATACCCATTTTCCTCTAAATAAGTATCCATAAGTGCAACGGTTGCAGGCTCCTCATCAAAAGAACCCAAGTGCATGATTTGAACACATAGCCCTTCATCAATCGTAAGATACTCTGCTGATGAACAATCAAGTTTCTTCTTTTTCGTTGCTGTTTCTACTGCCCAATCAAAATCGGCTTGAGAAATGAAATCAGGCAAGCGAATGACCGAAATCCAGTTGAAAGCAGATTTATTTGTATAATCTATACTCTCTACATCATCTTGCCACCAAAAGCCTTCCAGTGGTGGAACAACATATTCAAAGAAACCTTCAATTTTATAATCTGTTTTATAACTCATTTTCAATGTGTATGCAACAGCATATAGCACACTAATTGCTTGCTGATATGCTCCATCTTCCTCGTTTGGATTACCTTTTCCTCTGACCGCAATGTAATTGGCTTTTGGAACATTTACAATCTGCGGTTTATTCTTTGGCATATAAAATTCTTTATACTCTTTTTTAAAATCAAAAGCCATGACTACCTCCATAAATTCCCGATTTAACGTTCTACAACAAATACCATCACTGGTTTCAAGCTCTATTTCTTCGCATTCTCTTCCAATTCCAGCATGTACTTATCAAAGTCAGACATAAACAGCCTGTCCTGAATGACACGATACTTTTCAAATTCAGTCTCTGCTTTAGCCCTGGCAATCTCTGCTGTAATTTTGCCTGCATCCTGAAGTACCTCTCTTTCATCCGCCATCAGGAATAGATCCAGACGCTTTGCCCAGTCCTCCATTGTCATCGGAATGTGACGCTCTGCACGATCCTCTGCCAGATCCAGGTATGCCGAAACGATATGCTCTAATGAACGCATTTCCTTTTCTGAAAG
>JBNMGJ010000110.1:0-6083 GCA_050872185.1 Mogibacterium sp. | reverse complement strand
TTTTTCAGAAAGAAGTGGCGGAGACCCTCCGAAGGATGACATCCTTCTCGTTAGGACATGTGAATATTCGGATTAAGGACATCTATGTCAAACGAAACAGAAAAGATAAGTGAAGATAACTTCACACTTTTTCCATGGAAAAAGGTTGACAGAAAAGGGGCATGTGAGTAGAATAATTCTTGGAAGTTGGCACTCGGTCAATATGAGTGCTAACAAATAATAAAGGAGGAAACGGTAATGAGTTTAGGAATTAAGCCGTTAGGCGCAAGAGTTGTTATAAAGAAGGATGAAGCCCTTGAGAAGACGGAAGGGGGTCTGATTCTTTCCGGTAGTGCAAAGGAAAGACCACAGCAGGCAGAAGTTGTTGCTGTTGGACCGGGAACAGAGGATGAGAAGATGCAGCTGAAGGTAGGCGATCACGTTATCTTCTCCAGATACGGTGGAACGGATCTGAAGCATGAAGGTGTTGAATATACAATTATGGAGCAGAAAGATATTCTGGCAGTTATTGAGTAATTGCTGGTAGAAATAGGAGGATATAGAAATGGCTAAGGATTTATATTACGGTGAAGAGTCCAGAAGAAAGCTTCTGGCAGGTGTAGATAAGCTGGCAGATACGGTTAAGATTACACTGGGACCGAAGGGACGTAACGTGCTGATCGAGAAGTCCTACGGATCTCCACTGATTACCAACGATGGTGTTTCCATTGCGAAGGAAGTGGAACTGGAAGACCAGGTGGAGAACATGGGTGCTCAGCTGGTTAAGGAAGTGGCAACCAAGACCAATGATGTTGCTGGTGATGGAACCACCACTGCAACTCTGCTGACTCAGGCAATCGTTCGGGAAGGCTTCAAGAATGTAACCGCTGGTGCAAATCCAATGGTTCTTAAGAGAGGTATCGACGGTGCCGTTGAGGTTGCTGTGGAACACCTGAAGAACAGTGCGAAGAAGGTAGACGATAAGGAGAGTATCGCACAGGTTGCTTCCGTATCCGCTGGTGATAAGGAAATCGGTAAGCTGATTTCTGAGGCAATGGACAAGGTAGGCAAGGACGGCGTTATCACCGTAGAAGAATCCAAGTCCCTGGGAACTACTCTGGACGTAGTAGAAGGTATGCGGTTCGATAGAGGATATCTGTCCCCTTACATGGCTGCAAACAGCGAGAAGATGGAAGCGGTTCTGGATCATCCATACATCCTTCTCACCGACAAGAAGATTTCGAACATTCAGGAAATCGTACCGCTGCTGGAAGATATCATGAAGTCCGGCAACAGACTGCTGATTGTTGCAGACGATGTAGAAGGCGAAGCACTGGCTACACTGGTTGTCAACAAGCTGAGAGGAACTCTGGATGTTGTTGCCGTTAAGGCGCCAGGATTCGGCGACAGAAGAAAGGCCATGATGGAGGATATCGCAATCCTGACTGGCGGTACTGTAATCAGTGAAGAGCTGGGCTATGAGCTGAAAGAAACTACCATCGATATGCTGGGAAGAGCCGAGACGGTTAAGGTCAACAAGGATCACACCGTAATTGTGAACGGTAACGGAAGCCGTACCGAAATCAAGGAGAGAATTGATTCTATCCGTGGAGAAATTGAAGAGACTTCTTCCGACTTCGATCGTGAGAAGCTGCAGGAGAGACTGGCTAAGCTGGCAGGCGGTGTCGCTGTCATCAACGCAGGTGCCGCTACTGAGACAGAACTGAAGGATAAGAAGCTGAGACTGGAAGATGCACTGAATGCCACAAGAGCTGCAGTGGAAGAAGGTATCGTATCCGGTGGTGGTGTTGCACTGATTGGAGCAATTCCGGCAGTTACAGAATATGCCGATGGTCTGGAAGGCGACATGAGAACCGGTGCGAAGATTGTAGAGCGTGCACTGGAAGAACCGGTTCGTCAGATTGCAGAGAATGCAGGATTCGAAGGAAGCGTTGTGGTTTCCAAGGTAAAAGAATCTCCAGAAGGTGTAGGCTTCAACGCTGCAATTGACGAGTACGTAGATATGATTGACTCTGGAATTGTAGATCCGGTTAAGGTAACACGTTCTGCACTGCAGAATGCAGCCAGTGTTTCCGGAATGCTGCTGACTACAGAGGCTGGAATCACCGAAATCAAGGAAGATACTCCGGCTCCAGCAATGCCTGCAGGTGGCGGTATGGGCGGCATGATGTAGTCAAATACATGCGTGTACATACGAATCAGACAGAGAGGGTTGCGAATTCGCAGCCCTTTTTTGTTGTCAATTTCTCCATGGGATGATAGAATACTTTTTGTTTGAATGATTCTAAGCTTACAATGAAAGGGGCAACAGATGGGCGGTTTTTTCGCAGCAGCATTGAAAGAGGATTGTGTGTTTGATTTGTTCTTCGGAACAGACTATCATTCTCACCTGGGAACTCGGCGTGCAGGAATGGTGGTGTATGGAGACAGAGGTTTTGATCGGGCAATTCATAACATCGAAAATTCTCCTTTTAGAACGAAATTCGACCAGGATGTATCCAGAATGAAGGGAAATATGGGAATGGGTTCCATTTCTGATTACGAACCTCAACCCCTGACGGTTCGTTCCCATCACGGTACCTTCGCCATTACGACGGTGGGAAAGATCAATAATAAGGAACAACTTCTACAGCATCTTTTCGATAATGGGGCATCCCAGTTCATGGAGATGGCAGAAGGGGATATTAACACCACTGAACTGGTGGCAGCGCTGATTAATGAGAAAGACAATATGATTGACGGAATCCAGCACGCACAGGATATCATTGACGGATCCATGAGTATGCTGATTATGACAAAGCGGGGAATTTTCTGCGTCCGAGACAAATTAGGTCGAACACCGCTGGTAATCGGAAAGAAAGAAACCGGATTCTGTGCCAGCTTCGAAGAATTTGCGTACCTCAATCTGGGATACGAAGATTATCGAATCCTGGGCCCAGGAGAAATCGATATCATGACTAGCGATGGCGTTACCATGCTGGCGAAACCGGGAACGAAGATGAAAATCTGCACTTTCCTGTGGGTATATTACGGTTACCCAGCATCCTCCTATGAAGGAATTTCGGTCGAAGCCATGCGTCATCGCTGCGGTGCGGCCATTTCCAAGCGGGATACGCTGAAAAGAGAAGACGTGGACATCGTTGCCGGTGTACCGGATTCCGGTGTGGCTCACGCTATCGGATATTCCAATGAAGCCAGACTTCCGTATTCCAGACCTTTCATTAAGTATACACCGACATGGCCAAGATCCTTTATGCCGACCATGCAGACGAAGCGGGATTTCATTGCGAAGATGAAGCTGATTCCGGTTCCGGAACTGATTAAGGACAAGCGAATTGTTCTCATCGATGACTCCATCGTAAGAGGAACTCAGCTGGCGGAGAAAGCCAAGTATCTCTATTCCTGTGGGGCAAAAGAAATTCACGTTCGGCCGGCATGTCCGCCGATTCTGTTCGGATGTAAGTATATCAACTTCTCTCGGTCCAAGTCTGCCTTAGAGCTGATTGCCAGAAGAGCCATTGACCAGCTGGAGGGGAGACATCTGGAAGACGATGAACTGGATGAGTACCTGAATCCGGATGGCGAGAAGTATAAGGCAATGATTGAAGTTATCCGTCAGCAGCAGGGATACGACTCCCTTCAGTATAATCGACTGGAGGATATGTTGGACTCGGTTGGGATTCCGAGGGAAAACCTGTGCACCTATTGCTGGAATGGAAAAGAAGAGTAAGAAAATGAGCGCGGGCTGCTTTGCAGCTCGCATTTCTTCATGATGAAAACCTTAGGACAGGCAAGAACTGTACAAATTGTACGAAAAAAAGCACATGACATTTTTCTAACAAATGTTATAATTCTCTGTTGGTTGAGGCTAAATTTTAGTTGAAAAATAAGGAGAATATTGGTGAAACTGACAAAAGAAAAGATGAAGGATTATATCGTTATTACAATTGGAACGATTATCTGCTCGATTTCGATTTTTTATTTTCTGACACCAAGCCATCTGGCGGTGGGAAGTATGTCCGGTCTTGCGGTACTGATTGCAAAGCTGATTCCGTTTTCTGTGGGAACAATCCTAATCGTGCTGAATTTGCTGTGCATTCTTCTGTCGGCGATTTTTGTGGGAAAAGAATTTACCCTGCGGACGATTTATCCGTCTCTGTTGCTCTCAGCAGTAGTTAAAGTGTTGGAACAACTTCAGCCCAATATGCCGTCGTTGATGGGGGATCAGTTTCTGGATATGTTAGGTTATCTTTTCACCTACGCACTGGGTGCGGCGATGCTGTTTCTGTGTAACGCATCCTCTGGTGGACTGGATGTTATCACCAAGATTATGAACAAATACTTCCACATGGAATTGGGTACCGCAATGTCTTTCTGCGGTATGGCCGTGGCGATTCCGTCTATCTTCATCTACGATATCAAGACGGGACTTCTCAGTATTCTGGGAACCTACTGCCAGGGAATTGTGCTGGATCACTTCCTATTCGGTTTTAGCGTGAAGAAGAAAGTTTGCGTGGTATCGGATAAGGTGGATGAAATCCGGGATTATGTCATCAATGTGATGCACAGTGGTGCAACTTTCTACGAAGCGATTGGAGCTTACGATTATCGGAAGTACCGGGAAATCAATATTATCGTAACTCGGCAGGAGTACATCACTTTGATTAATCTCATTGATAAGATCGACCCAGATGCTTTCGTATCCGTATATAATGTTAATGAAATTTTGAGTCACACCTGGGGCCGAAAGGGAGGAAAATCGGATGCTTCTGGAAACAGGAAATAGAAAGCAGCGACACGTTCTCATTGCAGATGGAATGAGTGAAGTGGGAACTGCAGTGGTACAGGCTTTTGCAGAGCGGGGTGCAACGTCGGCCTTTTTCTGCGGAAATCGATTCCGAGAGGCGTTGCTTCTCAGCAGGGATACCGGGGCCCTGAATATTAAGTGCAATATTCTGAGCCAGGAATCTTTAGCATCAGCGATGGACGTGGCGGATGCGTTCTTCGAACATCGACTGAACACGGTAATCTGCAATATCCGGCCGGAAGTGCCGGAGAGTTTGGGTTTGTTAGATTTTGAAGAAATCACGGAGTGTTTGCAGCACAATCTGGACAGCATCTGTGCCTTCTTGAAAGATTCCATCTCTATGTTGATCGAGGACGGAAGTGTAGTGGTTCTTCTTCCGAAGAAAGAACAGGGAAAGAACGCGGCTGGAATCGTTACTGGTATGATTCGCGGTGCATTGGAAGGCATGATTGAATCCACCGCACAGATTCTCAAAGAACGGGGAATCCGAATGAACGGTATGGCCATGGATGAAGAGAATGTTTCTCCAGAATCCGTAGCGAAAACAATTCGTTTTCTAGCATCCTCGGAATCGACAGGGATAACCGGGAGAATTTTACAACTGTAAGGAGAGTGTGCGATGAAATATTTGAAATCCTATGAATCTAGGTCTTATGAGCTGGATAGGCATGATGCGTTGATTCCAACTTATCTAATTCAGTATTTGCAGGAATCGGCGGATCATCAGATTCATGATTTGGATAAGGATTATGCAGAAATTTACCGAGAGGAACGGAAGGCTTTTATTGTAAGCCGGATGAGCGTTCAGGTGTACCAACCGGTGCACAAATACGCAAAGCTGGATTGCAACACATGGGTGGTTCCGGCGAAGGCGGCCAATTTCCCAAGAGCTTATGAACTGTTCTCCGAGGGGAAACTGATTGCCCGGGCTTACAGCAACTGGGCGCTGGTGGATGTGGATACGAAGAAACTGGTTCTGCAAAGTGAATACGACACCTCCTCATATCCATCGGATGAAGAACCGGAGATGGACATTCCGAATCGGTTTCGGCTGCCGAAGAACATTCAGTGGATAGAAGCGGGTCAGGTGCCGGTGACCCTGTCTTTAACGGACATCAACGGGCACATGAATAACGCTCGGTATTACAATTATCTGTACGATGCGATTCCGAATGCAGAGGATTACTTCATTACCTCCATGAACGTGCGCTTCGTGCACGAAGCACCACGAGGCTCCACGCTGACGATTCATCGAAGCGAAGAAATGGAGCCGGGA
>JBNMGJ010000129.1:0-5402 GCA_050872185.1 Mogibacterium sp. | reverse complement strand
TAGTTCATGAGATTCATGACTGCTCGTTTTTTTCTTTATCTTTCACTTCTACTTCTCTGCGATTTTTCGGAAGAACTCTTCCCCGTGATACGGGAACTTTCCAAATTCTCCGAAACGAATCAATTCGTAGAAAACGGTCTGTCCCATGTAGTAGTTGCCCATGGCCATGAAATACGGAATCTGCAGGAGATAGAACAGCAGCATACCGGAAAGGCCGTTCACGTTCACCACACCGTATGCCACCAACAGATAGGATGGCATGTAGCTTAATAGGAGCAGGAAAACATAACTGATGTCCAACCGAAACAGGCTCATCTTGTTCCCCTTCATAATGCGGCGGCTCTCCCGAAGGCTTCCAATTACGCCCAGCCTCTGTTCGCTTTCCAGGAATACGTAGAAGGCTTGCCGATAGGAATAGAATAGGTATATTCCTGGAATCAGGAAGAACATGGAACCCAGGGCAATCAAAATGTACCGAGCTAGAAAAATCAGCGTGGCTTTGACATAGTATCCGAAACCGTCGAAAACCACTCTCGGAATCAGCACCCGATCTCGAAGGGCAATCATAGTATAGAATGTGCGTCCCAGTTCAAAGGCCCCGCTCATCAGAAGCATGTACAGGATGAGAAGTATCGGAATCTGAGGCATGGATACGGATGCTTCTTTCATGGAAGCTTGTACATCCGCAGGCAGCTGTGCCATAGATAGATTAATATATCCCGTTGGAAAAAAATAATTCACGATATTGATTGTTACCTCGGTAAAGAGGTAATATATAAATATGCCGATGGAATACAGCATCCAGCATCCGTTCAAATTCAGGGATGCGGCTTGCCGAATTCGCAGGGGATTCATTGAGATTCTGAAGTATTTACTGCTTTCGCTCATTCAACAATCCTTTCTTCATATGATAGACTAACCGTTATTTTATAACATTAACAATACAATTTCAAGGAGCTTGCAATGAAAGATTACTGTCTGATTCTACTTTCGTACATGGAATGTGTGGACCGAAACATGGCCCAAGAGATTGCCGAGGAGGCGGATTATATTATCGCTGCTGATGGTGGCCAGAACAAGGCTCGGGAGTTCGGGCTGCAACCGGACTGCGTCATCGGAGATTTCGACTCCACCACATTGGATGAGGATTTCGACTGCATCTACATCACCTATCCGGCCGAGAAGGATATCACCGATACCGAGGCCGCTCTCTCCCATGCCATTGAGAAGGGGTACAGCCAGGTGGTACTGCTGGGCGGAATGGGTGGCCGTCTGGACCACACGTTGGGCAACATTGGTCTTCTAGACAAGTATTACGATTTGTTTCAGCGCATCGTTTGTATTGATGGCAAGAACAAGATGGAACTTCTGCGTAATTCCGAACGGATATTAACCAAAGATCCTCGTTACAAATACTTCGGTATCATTTCCCTGGACCCTGATGCCCGAGGGGTGGATATTGAAGGAGCCAAATACGAAGCACACGACATCACGTTGAAGCGAGCCTCCACGCTAGGCGTCAGCAATGAATTTGCCGACGACCACGTAACCCTTCGGGTTCGCAAAGGTTCCCTTCTCATCGTGTATTCTATGGATCGGTAACCAAGAAGTTGCGACGCAAACGTCGGAACTTCTCTGCACAACAGTTTCATCTGTCCCGTAGCTAAAAACAGGCGGACGCATCGTTTCCAATGCGTCCGCCTGTTTCTTTATTATACATCTAGTGCTACGAATTCTTAATTCGGCAGCAATTACTCCTCACGGAGGGATGCACCGCACTTCTTCTGAAGCGCCTTCGTGATGGCATTCATCTTCTTGTCAATCTGCTTTGACGTCATGGTGCTATCGTCGTTACCAATCCATACGCGGAATACCAGAGACTTCTTTCCCGCCGGAATCTGCTTTCCACGGTATTCTTCGATGAACTCATATTTCTTCACCATGTGACGAACCGCTTCTTCCACATCGTGCCAGTGCATGGACTCATCTACCAGAATGGACAGATCCTCCTCTACCAGCGGATACTGTGGCAGGTGCTCAAAGGTGTTCGATCTGGAGTTCAGTGGAACCATATCGTCGAAGCACATTTCAAAGTATGCAATCTGGGTTCTGCTGATGCCAGCAGCATTCATGGCCTGTACGGAAACAAGACCGATGGAGCCGATATTCTTTCCCTGATGATATACGTTCAGGTATACCTTGTCATCCGACCAGGATGGCTTCTCCTTCTGCTTGAAGGTCAGACCTTCCATGTGGCAGAAGCGAGGCATATCCTCCAGAACCCCCTTCACTTCGAAGAAATTCTTCTTGGCATCCTTGCCCACAACGATACCGGACAGGAGCTTCTTGTGAATTGGCAGAGTCTCCTCTTCACAGGATTCGTGATACTCCCCCTGATGGAATGTCTGCGCCACTTCAAATACCTTGAACTCATCATAATATCTCAGGTTCTTTACAGCGGCCTCCAGCATACCTGGAATCAAGGACTGACGAAGGGTGGCCAGTTCCGGCGCTGGCGGTGTTGCCAGGCGAATGGCCTGAGTGGTGTCAATCTTTGCCGCCTGGATATACTTCTCGTCAATCCATGGGTAGGTGAAGATTTCGTTGAAACCGCAACGGAAAGCCAGATACTCTCTAATCTTTCGATCCAGCTGAGCCTTCGGCTGACGAACGGCGTGTTCGAAGTTCACTGGCAGTGGCTTCATCTCGAAGTTCTCATAGCAGTATACTCTCGCAATATCTCCCAGCACATCATCCTTCACGCTAACATCTCCGGTGGAACGATATGTTGGAACGATGCAGTGGTATGTACCATTCTCAAAGGTCACATCATAGCCCAGACGAGTTAGAATATCCATAATTTCTTCCTTCGGAAGCACTTTACCCAGACGAACATCAAGGAAGTCCTGGGTTACATCAATGACATTGCGCGGTGTTGGCTTCGGATCTCTGTCGCCAAATGCTACAATTTTGCTTTCCGGGAAAATCTCACGGAACAACATAGCTGCCATGGCAATACCCTGATCCACGCGCTGAGTGTCCAATCCCTTCTCGTAACGGATGGACGCATCTGTCTTCTCATCGAAGCGCTTTCCAGTCTTACGAATGGTTCCCGCGGTGAAAGTCGCTACCTCGATAACAACGCCGGTGGTCTCCGGAAGAATAGAATCCTTGATACCGCCGCGAATTCCGGCCAGTGCCATCGGAGAATTCTCATCACAGATAACCAGGTCGTCTTCTGTCAAATCCAGTAGAGCTCTGTCCAGAAGCACCAGCTTCTCGTCTTTCTTCGCATTCCGAACGATGATGTGAGAGCCATCCACGTGGGTGCGGTCGAAGCCGTGGGTTGGCTGACCTACCGACATCATGATGTAGTTGGTAATATCAACGATGGCATTGATTGGACGCATGCCTCCGTTGATGATTGCTGTCTGCATCCACATTGGGGAAGGCTTATCGTATACGTTCTCAATTTCAATTGCCGCATATCTTGGGCACTTATCCTCTGCTTCCACATCAATCTTGTATTCCGGCAGATTCTCCGGCAGATTGGCTTCCGGCAGTGGCTTCAGCGGACACTTATAGATGGCTGCCAGTTCTCTGGCGATGCCGTAGTGGCCCCACAGGTCTGGACGGTTGGTCAAGGACTTATTGTCAATGTCGAAAACCACGTCGTTCATGCCGATAACGTCAGCGATGTTCTGGCCCACTTCACAATCGATATCACTAAGATCGACGATGACGGTCTCATCTTCCGCAGGGAAATAGGAGTCCAAGTACACCTCGGTGGCACCGCAAATCATTCCGTAAGATGGAACGCCACGGAGCTTGGACTCTTTGATTTTGACCAGAGAATCCTCTCCATGCCAGAACACCTCAGCTCCTGGCTTGGAAACAACCACCTTCTCACCTTCGTACAGGTTCGAACCTCCGCATACAATCTGCTTTGGCTCATCTTCTCCGCACTCTACAATGCAGACTCGGAGCTGATCCGCATTGGGATGTTCTTTTACCTCCAGGATCTTTCCTACAACGATATCGTGGAACTTCTCCGATGTATCAATCACATCTTCCACTTCCACGGTTCTCATGGTGAGATCGAACGAAATCTGCTTCGGCGTCAGATCTGCCGGCAAATCAATATATCTTTTTACCCAATTTAATGATACTTTCATGCTAATTTCCTCCCTATATTACTTGAACTGCTCAAAGAATCTGAGATCGGTGCTGTGGAAGAAACGAACATCATCGATACCATATCTCATCATAACGAAACGGTCCAGACCGATATTGGTGTAGAATCCAGTGTACACATCTGGATCCAGGCCAGCGGCTCTTACTACGTTCGGGTTGATGACGCCACCTGGAGCCACTTCAATCCATCCGTTCTGGTTGCAGACTCGGCAGCCCTTTCCGTGGCACACCTGGCACTCCATATCGATTTCGTAGCCTGGCTCCGTGAACGGGAAGAAGCCTTCACGCATACGAACATTCACTTTTCGACCAAATACCTTCTCTAGAAGTGCTTGAATCATAACTTTACCTGATGAGAAAGACAAATCTTTGTCTACAATCAAGGCTTCGTACTGATAGAAAGCTCTCTCGTGACGGGCATCGGTGTTCTCGTTACGGTATACACGGCCCGGGTATACGAAACGAGCCGGCGCACCGTGCTCCTTGAGATAACGAACGGATCCACCGGTCAGGTGCGGTCTCAGGCACAGTCTCTCTGCCCCCTGCTTATCCTCCGTTCCCTCAATCCAGTAGGTGTCCATGGACTGTCTTGCCGGGTGATCCGGTGGGAAATTCAAATTATCAAAGGCGTACAGCTCACTGCTGATATCGTCTTCACTAAATATTTCAAAGCCCAAGGAGAGAAAGGCATCATTAAGGTCATACTGCATCTGTGTAATCGGATGGAGTGCACCCTGACCCACACGGGTTCCCGGAAGTGTCAGGTCAATTTCCTCGTCAAGCGCACTCTGATTCTCAACGATTTCATCTTCTCTTTCTTTGATTTTCTCGGCGAAATGATTCTTAATCTCATTCGCTCTCATTCCAACGGTCTTGCGCATCTCCGGCTCCAATGAACCGAGGCTCTTCAGAACTGCGGTCAGTTCTCCCTTCTTTCCGGTGAGTTCTCTCCGGACAGCCTGAAGCTGATCGAGACTTTCGGTCTCTTTGATTTTCTTCAGACCTAACTCTTTAATTGATTCTAGTCTTTCTAGCATGACTGATTCCCTCCTTGTAGTCTGCTTAATATATACTCTCATGTATTTTATCACTACAAATTGTTTAAATCAACAATTTCAGACGATAAAAGAAGCCGGTGCATCTAAAAATGCACCGGCTTCGGTTCATCTAACGTATCCGATTTCAATTAGAACAGGATTCCGCCATAC
>JBNMGJ010000168.1:0-4103 GCA_050872185.1 Mogibacterium sp. | reverse complement strand
GTTCTTTCAGTTCCTGAGAGGTGTACAACTGATCTCTGTCGGCACGGTCGTCCGGTGTCTTCACCCAGAACTCCAGCTCTGTGGCACTAGTCAGAACGATATCCTCGATATCATCCACGCTCTCCAGACCACCGATATGATCCACTACATAAGGATGCTGCTGCATCAACTCCAGAAGACCTCTCCGGAACTGCTTGGTCAGTCTTCTCTCGTAGATTCTGGAACCCACCATCCGTTCGTTGTTATGTCTCAGGAAGGATGGGATTCGAAGGGTTCCCACAGGAAGGCCCGTCTTGTAGTCCATGATCATAAAGTTATATTCAACATACCAGTTTACTTCCTTATCTGGAAGAATATCCACTCTAGCATTGGAAAGTTCCGCAATCAGCGGCAGCGCTACACTGGAACCATCGGTCTGCACCCCGTCCCAAAGTATTTTCTCCATGTCATCGATGAACGCCTTAATCGGAATCTTCTCATCGGTGTTGTGGTTTCCCAGATCCACTCCGGTCAGCGAAACGAATTTCACTTCCGGATGAGCCTCCAGAATGGCCGCAATCTCTTTCTCGTCGTGCTTTCCCACAGGAATGGTAAATAGCATCTTGTCTAGGTCAAAATCCAGCATCATTTTTCTCCTCTCTACCCTTCTTTAGTTCTGATTCTCTAGCTGATTCAGGTATTTCTCCAGCTGGTCCAGATATTCTCCGTACTTCTTCCAGTTTCCGCCCTTCTGAGCATTCACCGCGTTCTCATAGGCTTCATTAGCCTTGCGGATCAGATCCTTCTGGGAGGATTTCCCCTTTCCAGAAGAAGATGTCCCTTGTCCAGAGCTTTGCTGGTTATCTTCTCCGAATAAATCGGCTAGAGCATCTTCAAGCGTTGCCTCATAAGCGATGTCGTCTCCATAGGCGACGATGACCCGCTTCATTTCCGGTATGGCCTGATTTGAGGCTTCTAGGTATACCGGTTCTACATACATAATGGAGTTGTTGATCGGAATGACGAATAAATCCCCTCGTCTATACTTGGATCCCGAAGAATTCCACAATGAGAATTCCTTGGAAATCTCCGTATTCTGGTCAATCTGAGCCTCAATCTGCATCGGCCCGTAGACGGTCTTGTTCTTCGGAAATTTGTATACCAGTAGCTGCCCGTATTTTGACCCGTCATTTCTGGCCATCATAATTGCGGTCATGTTCTGCTTGGACTTCGGCGTGAACGGAATCATATTGATGAATTCCGCCTTCTTAGAGTCCGGAAGCTCAAAGATGAAATAACTTGGCTCCATCTCCTTCTCTTCCGTGCCGTAGATCTGATGTGCGATATCCCACAGGTCTTCATCCTGATAGAATACTTTGACCTCATCCATATGATACTTCGTGTACACACCAGCCTGAATCTTCAGAAGTGAATTCGGGTACCGGATGTGCTTCCGGATTGCCTCCGGCATCTCGCTTCCATCCTTAAAGAGGGATGGATAAATCTTCTGGAAGGTCTTCGCAATCGGATCCTTCTGATCCACCACATAATAGGAAACATCTCCATTATATGCATCAACTACAACCTTGATGGAATTGCGGATGTAGTTGGTAGAACCCACTTCACCGGAGTACGGCTCGGAATACGGATAGTAAGAACTGGTGGTGTAGGCATCGATAATCCAGTACAACTTTCCATTCGCCACCGTCATGTACGGATCCTTCTCATAGGAAAGATACGGCATGATTTTCTCTACCCGATCCTTGATGTTCCGGTTAATGATAATGCGCGAGTTCGAGTTAATGTTGGAGGAAACCAACATCTTCATGCTGCCCTCCCGGATGGCGAATAGCACTCGGTTCAGGAAGCTCATCCGAATTCCGGCGGTTCCCTTGTAAGTGGTATAGCTGTTCTCATTTCCGTTCGGATAGTCGAACTCCTGCTCATTGGTATTTACAATGATATAGTCGTCGGTCTTTTCGCCAAAATAGATTTCCGGCCGGGTAATCTTGATGTCCTTGACTTCGGATTCCGGTGGAATGTTCTTCACGATAATATCTGGCTGACCACTGGCGGTGACCGCATCCACACGGGAAACTGCGGCACCATATCCATGGGTATACTTCGGGTGACGGTTAATCCAGGTGGAACTGATTTTGTCCTCATTAATCTCTCGGGCAGACAGATAGGTCTGGGTCTGCTCCCCGTTAATGGTATACCGATCGATGTCCACGTCGTTGAAATCGTAGTACTGTCGGATACTCTGGGTCTGGTTATAGAAATCCTGCACCGGCTCGTAATCGTTGATTCGGATATTCCCAATGGTCTGGGAATTTTCGTTAATTGCCCGCTTGTTCAGATTGTGTTCCGCCGGGAATTCCTCCACCTTGACGCTGTCCAGCCCATAGGCGTGGCGAGTGTAGGTAATGTTGTTCTTCAGGTACTTGCTTTCCTTGTTGATTTCGTCCGGGCTCACCACCAGATTCTGTACGGCAAAACCCACGCCAGTTCCAAGCAGTCCCAGAACAATTATCACTGCCGGAACTCTCACCAGCTTCTTGAATTCTTTCTTATGCATATGGTGGCAAAGTGTAATGGCTCCAACAATCGAAAGTGCCATAATCAGCCGGTACACCCACAACTTAATCACCACATCGGTAAAGCCCGCACCATATACCACACCGGTATGTGCGTGCAGCAAATCAAACTGGCGAAGCATGAACTCCATGGCCAGCATGACATAGAAAATAATTCCCAGAAGAGTCATCTTCCCCGAAGCGATGTGAAGCAAGTTCTCCAGATTGGAATGGTTCACATCCATTCTCCGGTGTCCGGATTTGCCGTTTTTCTTTCGGATAAAAGGAATTTCCGTTCCACCGGCAGATTCCGCTTCTGCCTCATCTGCGGTAGCCGCACCAAAATCCGGTTCCCGTTCGAAGAAGTCCGGGGTTCTTACGGTCATCAGGATGCCGTAATACAGAAGCGTGATGATAATGATTCCGATGACAATCCCCAGCACCAGGTTGTTGGCCTGTGTCAGGAACGGAAGACGGAACACGTAGAAGGATACATCCAGATGGAACAAGGGATCCTTCAGTCCAAAGGAGGTGGAATGGATGAACTGCTTGAAATTCATCCAGGTGGACGCTCCAGCACCAATTCCCACGAACAGGCCAAAAGCCACCGACAGCACCCAGGAGATGATGTTCAGTTTCCGTTCGTTGGGAATCTCATGGGACTCCACTTCGATGAAATAATGTTTCTTCAGGCTCTTCAAGTAGATTCGCACCAGAAGCATGGCCACCAGAAACACCGGTATTCCAATTTCTAACTGTGTCACCAGCTTGGTCCAGAATACTTTGTTGTATCCCAGGCTGTCGAACCACATCCAGTTGGTAATGAATCCGGCGCATCCCATTAGAACCACCAGAATCAGAACCACTACCATGACAAAGAAACTAAGGCCCTTCTCCGGCCTCTGAATTCGATCCGTTCCCCTTCGTGATTTCTTCTTATCTCTCATATTATTTCCTCTGTGCGAGCTGCACATATGCACGTTAACACAATGAAAAAAGAACATGCAGCGCCAGCGTCCGTCATAGGCGCGCCACCGCTGCAATATTTCTAATATTAATTTGTTGTTACATCAGAGAACCAGAGCCGCCTCCATCTGCGAAGAAATTGGTGTAATTTCCGATTACTTCGTTCAGGGTCTGTGCGATTCCGCTTTCCGGTGCGAAGTTGAGAATCAGAATGATTCCAAGCAGGACTACCAGAAGCACTCCAACCACAATCGCAATTACCGTCAGTGCGCTTCCGCCCTTCTCATCGTACTCTTCCTTCTCTTTCTTCTTCTTACGAACCTTCTTCTTGGATTCTTTGACAGCTGCTTCTGTTGCTGCCGCTGCAAAATCATCCTGCGGTGTCGCTACCGTTGCATTCACCAAAGCCTCCTGGTTAGCGGCTTGTGCCGGTGCTGCATCCTGCACCGGTGTCTGCTGAAGCTGTGCGAACAAATCGTTCTGAGTTGGTGCTTCCGTAGCCGGTGTTTCCGGTTCTGTCGTGTCCTCACCCAGAATGCTGTTCACCGAGTCCGCCATCTCGTCATCGATGTCTCCACCCTG
>JBNMGJ010000279.1:0-1663 GCA_050872185.1 Mogibacterium sp. | reverse complement strand
TATCCTATGCGGAAACGATTCCGGAACGAGAGGCAGATGTATCGTCGGTGTCTGAGGGCTATATGCTGGCGGGCTTTGACGGAACTTATTACCACACCAGTAAGGATCAGATTCTGGAGCGGATTAATGCCATCCGAAAGGAAGCCTATGACGAGGGGCTGGTGTCCAAGTACGTGCCGATCAAATGGTCTTCGGACCTGGAGTACATCGCTCAGATGCGTGCGGCAGAGGCAGCGGTAGTGCAGGGACATACTCGGCCGAACGGAAAGAGCTGTTTTACGGTAAAGCACAATAACCAGCAGAGCTGGGCAGAAGATTTGGCGTGGAATTACACGGGTCTGATGGATGGTATTGAGCAATGGTATGAGGAAAAGGAAGACTATGTAAATCATAAAGAGGGTGCTGTAACGGGCCACTACACTAGCATAATCAAACCAAGCTATAAATACATCGGGATAGCGTGCTTCAAGCTGGATTCCGGCGGATGGATGGCAACTGCTGGAGAATTAAGCGGTGAGAACAATCTGGATGAGTCTGAATCCAGCCTATCGGGACACTATCGGCAGCGAATCCAGGTACAGACCTCTGCAATCACGGAACTTGAGATTAAAGGTGTCGAAAGGATGGAGGCAGGAGATACAGAGGCATTCCAATGCCTGGCAGCGGGAAGCTATAAAAATGCATATGGCAATTTGCGAACACTTAAGTCTAACGAAACCACCAAAGTGGACTGGTCTTCGTCCAATCCGTCTGTGGCCACCATTGATTCCGATGGAAACGTGACGGCAAAGTCTTTGGGAACCACCACCATCCAGGCCGTTCTCAAGGATGGAGCGGGGAAGACGGTGAAGACGGCAACCCAGGAACTGAAAGTAGCGAAACCGCAGGCTATAACCGCCAAGCTTTCCACCACCGCATACACTTACACTGGCGGAGTGAAGACACCAACCGTTATCTGTAGTGGCGCAACTCAGGGCAAGGACTACACCGTCACACTGCCAGCTGGACGGAAAGCCGTGGGCAAGTACACCATTACGGTAAAAGGAACCAGCGACAAATACACCGGAAGCAAGACCCTGACTTACGTCATCAACCCGAAGGGGACCGGAATCAAGAAGCCGGCTGCCGCAAAGAAAGCTTTCACCGCCAAGTGGTCCAAGCAGTCCGCCAAGATGAACAAAGCCCGCATCACGGGGTATCAGGTACAGTACAGCTTGAAGAGCAACTTCAAGTCGGCGAAGACCGTAACCCTCAAGGGTTACGCCAAGACCAGCAAGAAGATTGGCAAGCTCAAGGCGAAGAAGATCTATTACGTTCGCGTTCGCACCTACATGAAATCCGGTAAAAACACGTTCTACTCCACATGGAGCGGCCGGAAATCTGTAAAGACGAAGTAGGTGGTAACACTAGGAAAACAATACCTAGCAAAATGAAAAGCAGCGGCTGTTACATGGGGCATAATGTAACAGCCGCTGCTTTTATCATGGCTCGGCCGGCCCTGCGTCAGGCGTCGGTTCACGAATCTGTGAGAGAAACCAGGCGCCCTTCGTGAACTGAGAGGGCCCGGCCTGCCTTGCGCCAGGCGTCGGTTCACGAATCTGTGAGAAAAACCAGGCGCCTTTCGTGAACTGAGAGGGCTCGGCCGGCCCTGCGACAACCGTGG
>JBNMGJ010000237.1:0-2526 GCA_050872185.1 Mogibacterium sp. | reverse complement strand
GTGTGGATTTGCCAAAGCGATCCACGATGGCATCTGCCAGTTTCTGACCGATGCCCTTCACCACTCCGGAAGCCAAGAATTCCCTCAAATCATCGGTCTCTTCCGGCATGATTTCTTCGTAGGATTCTACACGGAACTGAGGACCGTACCGGCTGATTTCCTCGTGTCCCGTAATTCGGTAGGATATCTTTGCCTTGGGCTTCGCGAAGGCCCCTACCACCTTGAATTCCTCTCCATCGGCTCGGAAGATTCCCACCGTGAATCCGTCATCCTCGTTATAATGTATTACTTTCGTCAGCTTTCCGATTCGTTCCATTCGTTCCTTACTCTGTCTGATGCGTTTCTTGTAAAATTAAAATTTTCGCTGATACAGCTTCCGGTTCTCCAGTGTCCAGACCCGCTCACCGAATTCTCCCGGTTCTACCGACGCCAGTGCTTCCTCCATGTCAAACATTCGAGCATCCATCACATCCAGGTAATGCAGCATCTCCGCTTCTGGGAACAGGGGCTTCTTCGGGCTTCCGAACTCCGGCTCATAGTGATGACTCAGGATCATGTGTTCCAGAAGCACCGCCTTTTCCTCTCCAATTCCAAGTTCTTTGCACTTATCGTGGATTAAGGTTACGCCTTGAACGATGTGTCCCAGCATCTGGCCTTCGAAGGAATATCCCGGAGACACGCCATGCTTGTCCGAAATAATCTCGTTCAACTTCTCGATATCGTGGATGGCCACCCCGGTCAGCAGAAGGTCTTTCGAGAGATTCGTATAGACTGTACACATCTGCTCCCCCATCATCATCATTCGCTTGACGTGGTAGAGAAGCCCACCGTACTCTGCGTGATGATTACTCATGGCCGCAGGATAGTACATCAGCTTCTCTCGGTTTCCCTCGTAGAGATCCAGGCATAGCCGTTTGAGTTCTTCATCCTGGAACTCGTTGATTTTGCCCAGGATGTAATTGTACATATCCTGCGAATCCTCCGGTGCCGCCTTGTAAAAATCCGCCGGCACCAGGTTATCGCTCTTGTTGGCATGGCGAATCCGGGTTACCCGAAGCTGCTTCATGCCCTTCCACTCGTTCACATTCGCCTTAATCTTAAGGATATCTCCCACCTTAATCCGCTCAATGGCTTCCACCTCTTCGTCGGAAACATCCCATTTCTTCGCGGAAATCTCTCCGGTACAGTCTGACAAGGTCATATCCAGGTATTGCTTACGATTCGAACCAACCTTGAGTGAAATGGCTTTGACCATAAAAAAATCTATAAATTCAGTATCCGTCTTCAGATGAAGAACATAATTCTGTTTCATCGACTTACTCCTTTTCTCCTAACAATGACTTAATATTATACCTTATTAAGCGGTATGCTTCAAGGAATCAAACGTTTGTTTCTGTTTAATTTACACAGGAAATGTGCTATGATAAAACATCATAAGGAGGAATTCATATGGAATTTGATGCAAAGAAGGCCACCCAGGCCACGGTGGAATGGATTCGGAACTGGTTTGAGGAAAACGGTCCAGGATGCAACGCCATCATCGGTATCAGCGGTGGCAAAGATAGTTCAATTACGGCAGCTCTTCTGGTGGAAGCGCTGGGGAAAGACCGGGTTATCGGCGTGCTGATGCCGAACACCACCCAATCGGACATTGACATGGCCAAGCTACTTGTGGACCACCTTGGAATTAAGCACTACATCGTGAACATCGGCAGCTGCTACGACGCACTGATTGGAGAAATCAAAGAATCCATCGGTACCGTAGGAAGGGATACCGAAATCAACCTTCCCCCAAGACTTCGGATGTCCACCTTGTACGCTATCGGTCAGTCCATGAACGGCCGAGTTGCCAACACCTGCAATCTTTCCGAAGATTGGGTGGGATATTCCACAAGGTATGGCGATGCGGCTGGAGACTTCAGTCCAATTTCTAGTTTTACCACCGCGGAAATCCGCGCCATCGGCAGAGAACTTCAGGTTCCGGAAGTTCTAATTGAGAAGGCACCTTCCGATGGACTTAGCGGAATGACGGACGAGGACAAGTTGGGCTTCACCTACGAGGTTCTAGACCGGTACATTCGCACTGGCGAAATTGATGATCCAAAGACGAAGGAAAGAATCGACTATCTTCACCAGCGAAATCTGTTCAAGCTGAGATACATGGATTCCTTCGTGTACGAAGGATAATCCCCTACTAGTCACACCTTGCAAAAAGGGGCTGTCGCACTAAAAGCACGACAGCCCCTTTTCTGGTTTTTAAAACAAATAAAAAAATGGAGCGGAAGACGAGATTCGAACTCGCGACCCTCGCCTTGGCAAGGCGATGCTCTACCCCTGAGCCACTTCCGCACGCAACATGTGATATATTACCACATGTTTCTGGCACTGTCAATGAATTTCTCATATTTCTTCATCCGAAACAACCACCAGTTCGTCCTCTTCCACTCTGCAGGGAAGCTCCAGCACCTGTACACCGGCGCTCTTCGCTTCCTCCAAGGCCACACCGAATTCCGGATGGGTCTCCAC
>JBNMGJ010000222.1:0-2889 GCA_050872185.1 Mogibacterium sp. | reverse complement strand
TGCCATGGTGCCGATGACCGTGGCGATGATTCCCGCCAACAAAGCGATGGAGAAGGTGTTCACCAACGCCCCCAGAATCAGCTTGCTATGGAACATTTCCACATACCACTTCAGGCTGAACCGAGTGAATACCGACATGGAATTGGCCTCGTTGAAGGACAGGATAATCAGCGTCAGTATCGGAAGATACAGGAACAGCATGATAATTACAATGTACAGATTTCCAAGGAATTTCTTCATATGAATGTTCCCTCCCCGGTTTTGTCAAATTTCTCCAGCAGCACCATGCTGATAATGATGAATACCATCATTACCAGGGACAGCCCCGATCCCAGGTACCAGTTGGAGTTCACCGTGAACTCCTGCTCAATGATGTTTCCGATCAGGTTCACCTTGCCGCCGCCCAGCATGTTGGAAATAACGAAGGTGGTCAGCGCTGGGATGAACACCATGGTAATTCCACTGACGATTCCCGGAATACACAGGGGCAGAATGACTTTGCGGTACACATATCCCTTCTTTGCCCCCAAATCGTAAGCCGCTTCAATCAGGTGATTGTCAATCTTCATCACCGCATTGTAAATCGGCAGAATCATGAAGGGTAGGAAGTCGTACACCATACCTAGCACAACGGCGCCTGGCGTATTCATCATTTCCTGCCTTGGAAGTCCAATGGCCTGAAGGATTCCGTTGATCACGCCGGATCTTTCCAGAAGCACCTGCCACGCCATAGTCCGAAGCAGGAAGTTCATCCACATTGGGAGGATTACGACAAAAATCGTAAAACCCTGCTTACCGAACCGACTATCCTTGAGAACCATGGCCATAGGAAATGCTAGAATCAGGCAAACCAGGGTGCTGACCAACGCCAGTAGCAAGGACAGTCCCAGCGCCTGCATATGGTTGGCGCTGAACATGGCGGTAATATTATCCCAGGTAAATCCTCCTTCTCTGCTGGTAAATCCATAGTAGGCAATGGAGAGAATCGGGATTACCGTTCCGGCGATTACAAATATAATGAATGGTGCCGACCATTTCTTGCTAAATGTCAATTTCAATCGCCTCCTCTTCATGAGATTTCGGTTTGTGCATGATTTGAATATTCTCTGGACGCACGTACAGCCCGACGGTCGTTCCCACTTCATATGGGTCGTAGTTCTGAAGGAGCCATTCGAAATCTCCCTCGGTATCGCACTGAGCCAGCATCTCGTAATGCATGCCGATGAACAGCTTGCTGGTAATCTTCGCATCCAGGATTCCCTGTCCTGCTGGATGGATTTCCAGGTCCTCCGGACGGATCAACACGTCCACATCCAGTCCCGGCTGGAATCCGTTCTCACTTCCGTCAATGCAAGGGAAGTCCACCCCGTTAATCCGTACCAGGTGATCCTGTACCATCTTTCCGGAGAGGATATTGCTGTCGCCGATGAAGTCTGCCACGAAGGCATTCTCCGGTTCATTGTAGATTTCCTCCGGCGTTCCTTCCTGCTGAATCAGTCCATTGTTCATAACGATAACTTTGTCCGACATGGTCAAGGCTTCTTCCTGGTCGTGGGTAACGTAGATGAAGGTAATTCCCAGTTCATTCTTGAGGCGTACCAGCTCGTACTGCATCTCCTGGCGGAGCTTCAAATCCAAAGCGCCCAGCGGCTCATCCAGAAGCAGCACCTTCGGCTCGTTGACGATGGCTCTGGCCATGGCCACTCGCTGCTGCTGGCCTCCGGACATCTGGGAAATCTGTCGGTTCTCGTAGCCCTCCAGATTCACTAATTTTAGCCCGTAATGCACCTTCTCCTTGATTTCATTCTCCGGCATTCCCTTGACCCGAAGTCCGAACGCCACATTGTCCCCCACGGTCATATGCGGGAACAGGGCGTAGTTCTGAAACACCGTGTTCAGATTCCGCTGATTGGACGGTACGTCGGTAATGTCTTTGCCGTCGAAAAGCACCCGTCCGCTGTCCGGATTCTCGAATCCACCCAGAATCCGAAGGGTGGTGGTCTTGCCACAACCGGATGGGCCCAGCAGAGTGACAAATTCTTTTTCCTGAATGGAAATGGTGATGTTCTTCAGGACCTCGTTATCCCCATAGGATTTTCGGATGTTCTCCAATCTGATTAATTCTGCCAATGTATGTTCCTCCTTTGATTTCGATTAGAAGCTAGGCGGCGTGCTCACCCAGATAATTTCGGCGCCCGTCTCGGAGCTAATGTAATGTTCTCCGTCCGGATAGATATAGAAGCTTTCCGCTTCCCCCACGTGATAGTTCTCTTTCCCAATATGGACATCCACACTGCCGCGAATGACATAGCCGAACTCTTCTCCCTCGTGGGGGTTATCCGGTATAGTGGCACCGCCCGCCTCCAGAGACAGCCGGATAGGTTCCATCTCGTTCCGCTGGGCGTTGGGGATAATCCAGTCGATACGGCTCTTGTGTACCGGATCCTCCTTGACGAAATAGTCGTCTTCCGAGAATACCACCTGGGGCCGGGAATTTGCGGCGAAGAACTCCCCACAGTCGGTACCCAGGCAGGTGAGAATATCCTCCAGGGTTGCGATGGAAGGGGATGTCAAATCCCGCTCTAGCTGGGAGATAAAGCCTTTGGACAGTTCCGCTCGGTCCGCCAGCTCCTCCTGGGTCAGTCCTCGTTCCATTCGTATTCGCCGGATTTTCTCTCCGATTTCCATAGTTCCTTCTTTCTTTGATGTGTGCTGTTATTCCACAGCGAAATCCGAATCGCCGGCTCCGCTGTAATCAAAGCTGTAATTATAATAGTAAATATCAAGTTTAGTATTTGTAAACTCAAACAATAAAAATTATACCTGACACCCATGGGATGTCAAGTATAATTCAGGGGCTTTTTGTATTAATTTACAAGGACTTTACCC
>JBNMGJ010000311.1:0-1106 GCA_050872185.1 Mogibacterium sp. | reverse complement strand
CATGAAAGGTAGAGGGGTGTTACGTGGCACTGATAGAGAAAAATAACTACGGCATAATAACGGCAGACAATGAAGTTCTGACGAAGATGGTAGTGGAAGATTTGCTTTCCTTTGAAGACCAACTTCTTCCTTGCAACCGGAAGGGGAAAGTTATTCGAAAAGGTATTTTTACCGGATTCCACGAATACAGCAACGCCGTGGAAATACGAGAAGAAAAAGGTCAGATTTACGTGCGCATTTACGCAGTGTCCGTGGCTCATGGGAATATGACGCCAACTGCAAAGCGATTGTTTAAAATGATTGACGAGGATTTCGCCGTTCTCGGCCTCGGGAAACCGGCGGAAATTCGTTTGAACATCATGGGGTTCCTTCCGGAAGATGGGAAACAGCCAATCGGACGGAAGTATGCAATTCGGCGGCGAAGCCCAGGACGCCGAGAAGGAGACGGAAGCCGTGCTTAAGATGACCGATAGCGTCTCGAAAATTAAAGGAATCGGGGCGAAGAAACAGGAAAAGTTGAAATCTCTGGGAATCTTAAGTGTGGAAGATTTGTTAAATCATTTCCCAGTAAAGTACAGAGATCGACGTCAAGTAATTCCGTCCAGCCAGCTGTCGGAAGGGCAGGGCCGAGAACAAATGGCGGAGGGCGTGCTAATTCGGAAGAATATTCGGCCGTACGGGAATGGGCGAACACTGCTCAGTGCAACATTTGCGGATGAATTCGGTGAATTTCGAGGGGTGTTCTTTAACATGCCGTTTCTCTCAAAAAATTTGATATGCGGTGAGAAGTACGTGGTGTTCGGAAAGGTGCAATTCCAGAAGAATATCCCGGTGTTCCAAGTGCCGGAAATCTGTTTGCCTGGAAGCGCAAAGGATGTGCGGGGGATTGTTCCGGTATATCGCTGCACCGCTGGCATTGGGTCAGGAGATTTCGGGAAGTGGATTCGCTATACGCTCTCCAATGTGGAATTTGATGAGGAATGGATTCCGGAGGAAGCGGTTCAAAATCGAAAAATTTGCACCGAGGCGTTTAAATATCAAAACCTGCATTTTCCAGAGTCCGGTGGAGCGTACCGCGTGGCGAGAACCCGGTATGTGTATGAGAT
>JBNMGJ010000043.1:0-11532 GCA_050872185.1 Mogibacterium sp. | reverse complement strand
GATAGACAGGGCCGCAGAAGATAGCGCCGGAGCGATGTAGGGCTTGAATCCAAGGTCTCGAATCGCAATGTTAGCGTGGGTGGTCTGCTGGGTCAATTCCCGGGACAGGGTATCGTCGTAGTTTTCGATGCTGTTGGCGATGACCAAATCCTTCCCGTGGGGGCCAAAAGCTCGGCCTTCGGTAAGGTAGCTCTGGAATCTGCTGTCTTTCGAAGCGTAATATTCCGCCCTTTTGTGCATAACACCTAGACCGTATCCTTGAATCTGCCACGGCGCAAGTCCTGATTCATCCAGAAATGCAGCGCACAGATTGTCCACTGGATCGCTGACCACTGCCACCAAGCCCTTGAAGTCTGCCTGTCGAGCTAGACCGGCGTAGTGCCGAATAATGTCTCGGTTGGCATCCAGCTGGGCCATCCGAACATCGATGTTGGACCCCGGTTCCACCGGTGGGACCCCTCGGCTGGCGCAGAAGATGAGAACATCTCCGGCGAACAACTCTTCCTCTGGAACCACGTCTACGGTTGGAAGGGTCGGACCTTCGAAGGGATATCCAATCTGATTGATTTCCATTTCCAGACGCTCCGTGTTCTCCTTTCGGATGTCGCAGATCCCAATGGAGTGGATCACATCGCCTCCCAGAAGGCGGAGTCCAATCAGCATGGTGGTACCCACGTCTCCCAGGGCTACGATGTTAACCCGAAGCTTTCGATTCGCAGTTTGATTTATTGGAACCGGACAACCCTGCAGGGAGACGGTTTCTTTTACCAGGTTATGAATGTACATGACTTATTCGTTCACCTCGCTTTCTCGGTACAGGCTGAGTCGCTGTGCCTTCCGAATATCGCTTTCCACGTATTGAGACGGGGACAAATGTTCGTTGTAGTCCAGATCTGCACCTAGAAGCGGCATCCGCGGACTGTTGATGATGGCCCCCAGGCGGCGAAGGGTCAGCTTCTTCCCGAAGGTGGCCTGATACTCCTGCTCCAGCACTTTGAGAATATCCCGTGCATTTTCCAGACAGGTCAGGGAATATTTGTAGATATTCTTCGGATCCTTTCCCCCTACGAAGCTGAAGCTAGTGTACGGAAGGGTGAAGTTAATGGAACGGGAGGCAGTGCCGTCCGGCCGTTCAATGCTGTCGCCACCGATGAAGGGGTAGCAATCCCGCTCGTTGAGCCACATGGAGATGGATGGAATGAAGTATGCGGATTCCACATCCCGTCCCCGGACGGTCATGGTGTCCCGGGCATTTCCCGTGAGAAGTCCCACGATGATTTTGTGCACGTCAATGTTCTGGACCCGGAGAATCGGGTCAATGTTGTTCATGCGCTGTCCCTTGTGGAGCAGGTCATCGATGAGGATCACCGGCCGGTGGAAGGATTTCAGCATCCGGGCCTGGTTCTCCAGGGATGGGTAGTTCTCCGCTTCTCGGACGGTGAATCCGGACAGGTCGTTCCGGAAATACTTCTCAGTGCGGAGGGCTTTGGTGATGGTATTCGGAACCGCCACGTCTGCTAATGCTTTGCCAAAAGGAACCGCCAGGTAAGGACCCCGTTTCCGACTAGGATCCGGAACGGTGGAAACCCCGTTGTCCCGTGCCACCAGATCCACAATCTTGCTGTACACTGCACTGGTGTTGAAGGACAGGATGAGTTTCCCTGGGAACATCTCCGTAAAGGTGTGGAGCAGGTGGTTATGAGCATCGTCGATGGCCTTCTGCACCCTTGGAATCTTGTTCAGCGGAGCCTTGATGACCGTTTCCACATCGCGGAAAATGACAATCGGCCGAGTCAGGTCCACGGCATATACCGGGTGGGCGGCGGTGTCCGAGATATTGACGAACCCCTGTAGCTTCAGGGCCTCGATGGTGGCACCGCTGTATCCGGTAGGATCCTCTGGGTGGTATACCGCATAGGCGTAATCCTTCGCCAGCAGGCTGGTGAGAAGTTCCGTCAGGAGAATCTGGTTCAAGTTGCTGACCGACCGGTTGGCGTTGGCATAGAAGGCGCCGATAACGGCGATGCCTCCATGGGCCTGCTTCCGGATGGTGGCAGTAATCTTTGGATCCTGGAACTCGGTCAGAAGGTCGTGGGTTCGGAATCGCCGTGCCGAAGCAAAGGCAGATACCTTGTGGTTCTTATGACCGCTTTCGATGTAGATGGTCTTGGTGTTCTCCTGAGAGAGGTAGTTCCACAGTGCATCGAAGTCGTATCCCCGGCCGGTAAGCTCTTCCTTCATGTTGGCAACCGCCGTGTAGTTGTCGTGCTTGTAATCGCTGATACCCAGATCCTGAGCCTGAAGCACGTGCTTGTAGGCCGGCTCTCTGGAGTAGAAGTTTTTATCGTAGATGTAGTTCTGCACCATCGGGTCCAGCAGATTGGAAATGTCTCTTCCCATATCCACGTTGTCCCGGATTTTCGTAGAACTGATATCTTCGTAATATTTTTTTAGCTTCAAATGGACCACGTCACCGGTAATTGGATAGATGTCACCGGTATCTTCATCCAGCTTCTTCGATTCTCGGGCGAAGATAATGTGGCTGAAAGTATGAATGGAGTTCTCCGTGGGTTCCATCCGGTAGCAAGAGGAGTTGGCCACCACATCGCTTCCCACGGCGATGTAGACTTCCTGGCCTGGGAAGAGGCTGCGAAGTTCTGCAAGATCCTCCGGACTGGCGATATTCACCGAAATGTCATCCGGGAATACATAGAGTCCTCCTTCGCTGGCAATGGACATGGAAAGAATCTTCTCCCGCAGCATATGTGGCAGGGTCTTCTTGGACCAGGAGAACTCGTCCACCGCCAGGTAGACGTCGAAGCCCATGTCTCGGATGGTGGTGGCAATGGCCTTGTGGCCTAAGCTGAACGGGTCGAAGGTCCCTGGGAAGAAGGCAACTTTGGTTCTTTCTGGGAACTGGAATTCCCCTGCTTCGGTCTGGTACTCCGAGATGAAGCGGTAGATGTTCAGAAGGCCGGCGGCGTTGTTATAGAACTGTAAATTCTCCCGTTCTTTCGCGGCAAAAGGAATAATGGTCACAAGGCGCTTGAAGCACCGGGTGGCCAGATTGTGTTTCTGGGCGAGAGACAGCTTGTCACTGTGGAAAATGTGCTCGCCAATCATGCGGAAGGCTTCCTGAGAAATCGGCGCATTGTAATACGCAAAGCCCTTGAGAAGCATTCCCAGAAGACGGTTGATGCGGGCTTCCTTAACATTTTCTTTTTCTTTAAAGTGATAGATATCGTACTCTTCCAGAATTACAGCAATGGTCTGAAGGGCGGCGCAAGCGGAGCGCTCGGTGCCGCTGTTCAGCAGCTTTTCCAGCTCGCCGATGACTTCGTCAAGCTCCTTCGGTGGAAGGTAGAGGACGATGACCCCCAGCACATCAGGCAGGAAGCGAGTGAATTGATAGTCCTCAATTTCCAGACCGTTGAAAATTTCAATCATCAGTTCGTTCACCTGATCCGCGCTGAGTTCCGGCAGAATCCGGAACAGGGATTCCGCAGCGTATTTACGAACGGTGATGGTTTCACTGTTCTTAATCAGGTTGGCGAAGTGAATCGCAATCTGAAGAATGCGGCTTTGGCCCATTTCCGTGTGAATGGAATCCAGCATGTAACGGATGTTGGCCAGCTTCCGATTCCAGGATGTCCGAGTTTTCAGGTTATCCAGGAACATGGAGGACAACTGAGATTCCGTGAGCTCTTCTTGGGAAATCCCCAGGATATCCCGTCGCCGCATGTTGGTGAATTCGCCCATGGAATCACCGAAGTAGTGATCCAGCACATCCAGGGTAATCAAATCCACATCCTGGGAGTAGGACCCCAGAATATTCTTGGAAAAGAATCGAAGGGTCTGGCTAAAGGAATCCGTACACCAATCCGAATCAATACGGAGAGCGGCAATCATCAGCACGATGACATGGTCTTCGTGCAAGTTGTCGATATCGTAGCATTTCTCCAGCACGTCAATGTAGAAGTGGCGACGGGCCGGATTGCAGTATTTCAGGGTGGCTTCCACGAAGAAATCTGCGCTGGCAGTAATCCACTTCTTGTGCTGTTCCGTAATCTTGTGATCCGGGTTTAGAATCTTATGGAGATATTCCTTGAACTGATAGATGTTGGTGGAGGTAATATCCGGAGAAGGAACATCCTTCGGCAGTTCCTTCTTGTATTCCTCCCGGTAGTTGGCAATGATGCGTCCCATCAGGGCCGCAGCCTGTTCCCGGATGTCGCTGGCGTGGTGAGCTAGCATTTCGTAGAGGAAATGCAGCGTCAGATTCTTCTGCTCCTCCGACATATAGGTAGAGTATTCCCCCAGAATGGTCAGATAGGTACGGGCGTCAATCCAGTTGCTTTCGCTTCTTGCGGATTCAATCAGGCTGGCGAACTGTGCCGGGTCGTTGAAGCGGCTCATCAGCAGAATATTGTGGCCGATGGCGCGGAATTTCAGCTCTTGCACGATTTCGTTCCCTTGGAGAAGGGCCGGCCGTTTCCGAATTGGCACCGGTTTCTCGATGCACTGCTCATCAAAGTGGGCGGTGACTTCCTTCGGAATATCCACAGAGACACCGTTCTCAATCATCAAATCTTCGAAGTCCTTCAGCTTTGCATAGACTTTGACGTACCGGTGTTTCTTGGCTTCGTCCACGTTATCCAGCTTATTCAGGATGACATCGAAGGCTTCTTTTAACGAATAGAAGTGGATGATTTCCTTGCCGTTCTCTCGGGTGCTCTTCACTCGGAAATCCGCGTAAATCAACAGAAGGGATTCCACGGAAAGGTTCTCCAGCTCCAGATCCCATGTAGAGTGATTGGCGGCAATGTGGGCGATGGTAGGAAGGGCATTTCGGCTCAAGCAATAGTTGGTGTAGTAGTAGTGAAGGTACGGAACCCTCTTTTCCTCGAAAGGTCTGCAGCCGTACTTTCCGATGTCGTGCATGGCAGCGGCGCCAGAGATGATTCCAAGATCTACCGGAAATCCTACCTGATGCAGTTGGTATGCCATATACATGGCCACGTAGTGGACCCCGCTAATGTGTCCCAGCGTGTTGAAAGGCGTGATATCCGTGCCAATGCGCATGAATTCGTAGACGTACTTGTGCCGAATCATCTTCCGCATCTTGATGTATTCCGGATTAAAGTGTCCCGCAGAAATCTGCACATCGCTTAAGAGACGGAAATCCCTTGTCGGGTCGAAGGGAAGAACTTTTCTTTCGTACTCGAAAACACCTCGCATCAGCTGAAGCAAATTCGCCCGCTTGGTCCGGAACCGGTCCGCGTTCTCCGGTGCCGGAAGGTGGGGGAACAACTGGTTCCGAAGCACCGCGTAGCAGTGCTCCAGCCAGCCCTCTGCAGGTTCTTCACTCTCTGGATACAGATGATTCTTCCATACCGTTAGAATCTCCGGTGTGTGAATCCGGCCGGTTTCGTCGCCTCGGTCAATCAGATCGTAGGCCATGGCCTTGAACAGATCCCGGGACCGGTTCACCTGGTCCTTCGTCAAACCTTCTCCGTGCATGTACCCCCGTTCCAGATATGCACTGGTGATTTCGTTGTATAGAATATCCGCTTTGTTATCGCTCATTAGCATAATAATCTCTCCTTGCCGGCGGCTGCCGTGCGATCCCCTGATGCCTGAATTTCGTTGAACTTACAGGCTATATCCTCTCCATTCGCATGGAAAGGGCCATGGAAAGAAGCACATCTGCCACGTCAAACTTGGACTGGATGGCCAGCTCCTCCATGGAATCTTCGGTAATTACGGTAATGACATTGGTGTCGGTGCCGAATCCGGCGCCTTCCACCCGAAGGTTGTTGGCCGCAATCATATCCAGGCCCTTCCGATCCAGTTTACCCCGGGAATTCTCCACCAGATGTTCCGTCTCCATAGAGAATCCGCAGATAACCTGTTCCGGACGCCGAATCTTCGCTACATCCTGGAGGATGTCCGGGGTTCTTTTCAGCGGAATGGACATGTCCTCATCCTTCTTCTTCACCTTCTGGTCATAGGTTACCGACGGTGTATAGTCCGCCACGGCCGCTGCTTTGAACAGGAAATCCGTTGCCTTCGCCTGTTCCAGCACCGCATCGTGCATTTCCTGTGCGGAGGTGACCGGAATCAGGGTCACGTGCTTCGGCGCCGGAATGGAAACCGGTCCGCTAACCAGCGTCACTTCTGCTCCTCGGAAGGCCGCTGCTCGGGCCAGAGCATATCCCATCTTTCCGGTGGAGTGGTTGGTGATGTACCGCACCGGATCGATAGCCTCCTGGGTAGGTCCGGCAGTAACGGTCACCTTCAGGCCTTGGAAGTCCTTTTCTTTTGCCAAGGTAAAAAGAATTTCCTCCAGCAAATCTTCCGGTTCCGGCATCTTCCCAGCACCGTTATCCCCACAGGCTAGATGGCCGGTGGCCGGCTCAATCAGCGTGAAGCCGTAGTGCCGGAGAAGCTTCATGTTGTCCTGGGTGATGGGATTCTCGTACATGGCGGTGTTCATGGCTGGGGCAATGAGCTTCGGGCATTTCGCCGCCAGCAGAACCGTGGTCAGCATGTCGTCGGCGATACCGTGGGCCGCCTTCGCCATGAAGTCTGCTGTGGCCGGTGCCACCATAATCAGGTCCGCAGCCTTGGCCAGGGAGATATGTTCCACATCGTATTTAAAGTTCCGGTCGAAGGTGTCCACCGAAACTCGGTTGTTCGTCAGTGTTTCGAAAGTTAGAGGTGTGATGAACCGGGTGGCATTTTCCGTCATGACGACATGGACATTTGCGTGCTGTTTCCGAAGCGCGCTGGCCAGATAGGCGGTCTTGTAGGCGGCGATGCCGCCGGTGACACCCAGTACAATGGTTTTACCCTGTAACATGGAATGGTTCCTTTCTGATAGCAATGGTGTTTTTCAAAAAATATATTTTTACAAATATATTATACGCAAGGAAATTGGTGAGTGCAACAAAATGAGAAGGGAAGCGAGGGTGGAATGAAATTTCCGGAAAACCCCCGAAAAACAAGCAAAAACCCGCAAAAATGCCTTGCATAACGTAGATGCCTTTGATATAATATTAAAGCTATTGGGGTAATAGGATTTGCTATGCCCTTCTAGACTATTACAGAAAGAGGAGAAACGGCATGAAGGAAGGAATCCATCCTGATTATAAGGAATGTAAAGTTACTTGCGCATGTGGTAATACATTTATGACACTTTCCACCAACTCCGAGATGAGAGTTGACATTTGCTCTGAGTGTCATCCGTTCTTTACCGGCCAGCAGAAGTTTGCGAACCGTGGCGGACGTATTGAAAAGTTCAAGAACAAGTACAACCTTTAGGGAACGAACGATTACGGGGGATGCTGCGAATTTCTATGCAGCATCCCTTTTTCGTATGGTTATATTCAGAATGAAAACGGGATGTGGTATAATGACCAAGAGCGTGATATTTTTGTAACGACGCCGGAAGAGTGAGACCGGAAGTATCGTTTTTTTATATATAACAAGAGGAAGAGAACATGTTTGACAAATTGGATTTTACCGTAGATAAATACGAAGAATTGGCAAAGAAAGTATCGGATCCGGACATCATTTCCGACCAGCCGACCTGGCAGAAGTACATGAAGGAAATGGGCGAGATGGAGCCGATTGTGAAGGAATACAAGCACTACAAGGATATGAAGCAGGAACTGGAGGATTCCAAGGAAATCTTCGAGATGGAAGACGACGAGGAACTCCGGGAGATGGCACGAGAGGAAATTAAGGAGCTGGAAGTGGCCATTGAGAAGTCTCAGGAAGACCTGAAGGTTCTCCTGCTGCCGAAGGACCCGAACGATGAGAAGAACGTAATTCTGGAAGTTCGTGCAGGAACCGGTGGTGACGAGGCAGCTCTCTTCGGAGGAGACCTGATGAGAATGTACCTCCGCTACGCAGAGCGTAGAAGATGGAAGACCGAGATCATCGATGTGAACGACACCGGAATCGGCGGCGTTAAGGAAGCGGTTATCATGATTAAGGGTAAGGGCGCTTACTCCAGACTGAAGTTCGAGAGCGGCGTTCACCGTGTACAGCGTGTGCCGGAAACCGAATCCAGCGGACGTATTCACACATCCGCCGCATCTATTGCGGTACTCCCGGAAGTAGACGATGTGGAAGTGAAGATTGACCCGAACGATGTCCGGGTCGATGTGTACCGCGCCTCCGGTAACGGTGGTCAGTGCGTTAACACCACGGACTCCGCTGTTCGTCTGACCCATATTCCGACAGGACTGGTGGTAACCTGCCAGGACGAGAAGTCCCAGATTAAGAACAAGGACAAGGCTTTCAAGGTACTGAAGGCCCGCCTGTACGACCTGATGCTGCAGGAACAGAATGACAAGATTTCCGCAGAGCGTAAGAGCCAGGTAGGAAGCGGTGACCGTTCGGAACGTATCCGTACCTACAACTTCCCACAGGGACGTGTAACGGATCACCGGATTAACCTTACAATCTATAAGCTGGAGAACTTCCTGGATGGAGATCTGGACGAGATTATCGACTCCCTCATCACCCATGACCAGGCGGAGAAGATGAAGAATTTCTAATGGATACGGAAAGACTGGAAATAACAGAAAAGAATATTGCCCACGCTGGTAACATCATCCGCACCGGCGGTCTGGTGGCTTTTCCGACGGAGACGGTGTACGGACTGGGGGCCAATGCGCTGGATGAGGATGCGGTGCGTTCCATCTATCAGGCCAAGGGACGCCCTAGTGACAATCCCATGATTGTGCACATTGCGGACACCGCCCAGCTGGCGGATGTGGCATCGGAGGTTCCGGAAGCGGCCATTCCGCTGATTCAAGCTTTCTGGCCGGGACCCATTACTTTTATCATGAAGAAGACCGAAGAGGTTCCCATGACCACCACCGGCGGCTTGGAAACTGTGGGAATTCGGATGCCGGAGAACGAGACGGCGAGAGCCTTGATTCGGGCGGCTCACCGGCCCATTGCGGCCCCTAGCGCCAACAGCTCCGGAAAGCCAAGCCCTACCACCTATTCCGATGTACTGGAAGACATGGATGGACGGATTGACGCCATCCTTCTGGGAGAGGACTGCAAGGTAGGAATTGAGTCCACCGTACTGGATTTAACCGGGGAGATTCCCATGATTCTGCGTCCGGGATACATCACGAAGGAGATGTTGGAAAACGCTCTCGGCAGTGAAGTTCAGTATGACCCGGCACTGATGATGGATCCTACCGCCCGGGAGAATCAGGGAGATTTTCACCCGAAGGCACCGGGAATGAAATACAAGCACTACGCACCGAAGGCCCAGGTTAAAATCCTGGAGGGCAGTGATGAAGCGGTGCAGGCGCAGATGGAAGAACTGAAGCGATTCTACCACTACCAGCGGAAGAAGGTGGCGGTGCTGGATTACGGCCGGGATAGTCAGGCCGCGGCGAAGGATTTTTTTGCCCGTCTCAGAGAACTGGACCGAGAAGGCGTGGAAGTGATTCTGGTACACGCGCTGCCAGAGGAGGAACTGGGATTCTCCGTGATGAATCGGATGCTCAAATCCGCAGGATATGATGTGATACACGTATAGGAGGGAAAGACGATGATTATTGCAATTGGATGCGATCACGCAGGATATCCTCTCAAAGAAGAGGTGAAAGCGAAGCTGATTGCGGAAGGACATGAAGTACTGGATGTAGGAACGAATTCCACCGAGTCCGTGGACTACCCAATCTATGGAAAAGCAGTAGGGGAAGCGGTGGCTTCCGGCAAAGCAGAGCGGGGCATCGCAATCTGCGGATCGGGAATTGGCATCTCCATTGCGTGCAACAAGGTGAAGGGCATTCGCTGCGCCCTCTGCACCTCTGTGGAGATGGCAGAAATGTGCCGAAGACACAACAATGCCAACGTCATCGCCATGGGTGCCAGAATGATTTCGAAGGAATTGGCCTTCGATATGATCGACACCTGGATGACCACGGAATTCGAAGGCGGCAAGCACCTTCGCCGGATTAATATGTTAGAAGAAATTTAGAACCGAGGAATTGAGAACCGGAGGAAAACGATGGCAAGAGAAGGAAAAGTATACGTATTTGATCACCCGCTGATTCAGCACAAAGTTTCCCTGATGAGACGTACGGACACCACCGTCAAGGAGTTCCGGGAGCTGGCAACGGAGGTAGCAACCCTGATGGGCTTCGAGGCGACCCGAGATCTCAAGCTCAAAGACGTGGAAATCGAAACACCGATGTGCAAGACCACCGTTAAGATGTTGGACGGCGAGGACATCGCAATCGTGCCGATTCTGAGAGCGGGACTGGGCTTTGTAGACGGGATGCTGGCCCTGGTACCGAATGCAAAGGTAGGCCACGTGGGTCTGTACCGGGATCCGGAGACTCACAAGCCGGTGGAGTACTACTGCAAGCTGCCCACCGACATCGAGAAGAGAGAGTGCTTCGTGGTGGATCCGATGCTGGCAACGGGGGGAAGTGCCATTGCGGCGATTGACTTCATCAAGAAGAGAGGTGCCACCAACATCAAGTTCATGTGCCTGATTGCCGCACCGGAGGGAATCGATGCCCTTCATGAAGCGCATCCAGACGTGGACATCTATGTGGCAGCGAAGGACGAGTGCCTGAACGAAAACGCTTACATTCTGCCGGGCCTGGGCGATGCGGGAGATCGCCTGTACGGTACGAAGTAGCGGAGAACTTCGGAAATTTCCGGCCCGAAAGTGAACGGAATGGAGCCGGTAAAAGAAAATATTATCCGTTGAAAGCGGCCGAAGGGGGCTGCTTTTAGCGAGTGTGATGTATGGTTATTTAAAAAGAGGATAATACGCATATTTCTAACCAATATGAATAGAAACCCAGAGTGCAGCGATGCACCCCGGGTTTTCTGTTCCCTTAATTTTCATGTTTTAATGGAGGAGATCATGAAAGGATACATCACAGACAAAACCAAGCTGCGCCGGAAAGTATTCGAGGAGGTGGCGCGCCTCGCCTACGAGGGAGGGGGTCCGGAGGCCCTGGAAGACCTGCCTTACAAAATCATCTCGGGAGAGGATGAACCCTTCCGAGACAGCATTTTCCTGGAACGGGCCATCATCGGGGAACGCCTAAGAGTGGCCATGGGAATGTCCCTTCGGAAAATCAACGAGCACGCCAACACATCCAAAGGCGTGGATGAAAGCATGATTGCGGAGAAATACTACGAACCGCCCCTCATCGACATCATTCGCTTCGCCTGCAACTGCTGCCCAGATGGGGTGACGGTGACTAACGGATGTCAGGGTTGTCTGGAACATCCTTGCAAAGAGGTGTGCCCGAAGGATGCCATCACCATTCAGAAAGATGGCCATTCCGTTATCGATCCAGACAAGTGCATCAAGTGCGGGCGCTGCATCCAGGCCTGCCCTTTCAGCGCAATCGTGAAGCAGGAGCGGCCATGTGAGAAAGCCTGCGGCATCCATGCCATCCACAAGGATGCCTATGGTCATGCGGAAATCGACCAGGAGAAATGCGTGTCCTGTGGACTGTGCCTGAACAGTTG
>JBNMGJ010000233.1:0-2579 GCA_050872185.1 Mogibacterium sp. | reverse complement strand
GCGCAGGATGCCATGAGAAATTGCTTGCGCAAAGCCACCACTGTAATCACCATGGCCACCATGCTTCATTCCATTGCGGTGGGAAATATGACACCGTCCTATAGAGTAATGCCGGACGGCACCGTGCGCCAGACCTATTTCTACATCTGTGATATTTCTGAGTTCACTGTCAACAAGTTGGCGGACCGAGGAAGTTTGTCCTCCAAGGGAATTATCACCAACGTACAGGATTTCGTCTGCAACATTGCTGACGGATTGGGCCTGGAGTATTAGTCTCGGGTAATAACAATAGGATAGAATGATTCGAGACCTCGGGGCTCCTTCGGGAACCTCGGGGTTTCTTTGTAAAAGCAAGTTATTCAATCCCGAGACGTTCCCGGAGTAAATCCAGATATTCTTTGGCTAGTGGCGGAAGTTCCTCTCCTTGCCGAGTGATATATCCTAGATGTCCCAGAAATCCCTCAATAATAGGAATGCTGACCAGATTGTAACGCGACAAGGTTTCATCTGATGGTGGGATGGTATCCAGAACGAAGGTGCGGTTCAGCGATGTATTCTGGAGTAGTTGATACATGATGTCCGTATTGGAAACCGTGATGCGTGCTTCTGGGCAAATACTATCCAGAAGTGTATAGACATCCAACGTCAAATCGTTCATTCTGGAGCATTTCTCTGTAATATAGGTATAGCCGCGGAGTTCTTTGAGAGAGAGTATATTTCGATTTCTCAAAGGCGAATTCGCACTGAGCGTGACATGAAAAGAGCTGATGGTCAATTCCGTATAGGAGAGATGCATCACATTGAAGATCTTTTTCCACTCTGGAAGCTGGGAACGAAGGATTGTGACGATACCAATATCAGAGAGTCCATCTCGAATTCTTTCTGCTGTTTCGTAACATCCGGCGAACCATAACTCCACATCCAAGTGGGGATTGGACACGTGACGAATGCAAAGATCTTGGAATGCTTTTTGTGCTTGGGTCACTAGCGTGGTAGAAATTTGGAGGGAGCAGGACTCCGTTTGCTGGAATCCCTGGAGAAGTTCATATTGTTGAAGCACTTTCTGGGCCTGTTTGATAAAAGCATATCCCTTTGTGGTGGTTCCCCGGATTCCATGACGGGTTCGCTGGAATATTTCAAAGCCGAGTTCTTCTTCCAAATCTTTCAAGGCTTTACTAAGTCTTGGTTGAGATACGTATAATGCTTGCGCAGCTTTTGTATAAGACCTCTGCCGAAAGACCTCTACTGCATATATAACTTGTTGTAATTTCATGATCGATATCACCTCTTTTAAGCTCATATTATTTGTTATTATAACGTGAGGTTATAACTGAAGTAAACAACCGATATTTGAATATTATGAAAAACTCTTTTACAATATAGGTAAATTTAAATGGGTACCTTGATAAAGATTAATCATGGAGGTCAACACAATATGAAGACACTGAAGAAAGAACTGAACATTAGCCCTACGCTCCTTCAGGAGGAGAAAATCAGCTACGCATCGGAAGAAATTCACGTGCCGGAAGGGGGCATTGATTGCAACGAGGGGTGCAATCCCTACGGATTTCCACCGGCACTGGAAGAAGCCATGGCTAATTTCGATATTAAACGGTTTGGTCCGTATCCCCACAGCCATGCCATCTACGATGGCCTTCGGGAATATTGGAAAGGCTATTCCGATATTGAACCGGAGAACATTCTGCTGGCGGACGGAAGCATCAGCGCATTGTATGTTATTTTTGGCATATTCAATGCACCGAATGCGGTGATTCTCGGAAATGCGCCCACCTTCAGTGATGCGGAAATGGCCGCAAAGATGCTGGGAATGGAGTGGCGATCCGTTTCCATGCGACCAGAACGGAATTACCGATTCGATCCGGATGCTTTTATCCAGGAAATCACCGACGATGTCACCATGATTTACATTGATAATCCCAACAACCCAACAGGGCAGGTTATCAACGTCTATGCCATTGAGAAGATTTTGGACCGGGCGCTGGAAGTGGGGGCGGCTGTGGTGATTGATGAGGCGTACGGGGACTTTATGCCGAATCAGAATTCGGCCATGCAGCTGACAGAGCAATATCCGAACCTGATTATGGTGAGAACTATGTCCAAAGCCTTTGGCCTGGCGGGCCTTCGGGTGGGGTACATTATTTCGGTAAAACCAATTATTCGTTACATGAAGAAACTCCGAGACCCGTACATGGTCAGTGAATTCGCCCGGGAGATGGCGGGGAAGGCGCTGATGCACCCGTATCACTTCTGGAACAATCTACTGGACTTCGCGAAGATGAAGCGGGAAATTCGGGAAGTGCTGAAGAAGCCGGGGCACCTTCGGATGGCGGAGACGGATGACATGGTGTCCATCCTGGTGCTGTATCACGATGATTCGAAAATCGATTTGCAGAAAGAATTCTGGAACAACAAGGTGCTGTGCGTGTCCGGAGCGGATTTCCACGGATTATCCCAGAATTTCGTACGAATTCGCCTTCCACGAATGGACGAATTCCAGATTTTGCTAGATGCGGTGAAGGCGATACACACATTGGAGGAGTAATTATGAAGGCTAGTTT
>JBNMGJ010000303.1:0-1263 GCA_050872185.1 Mogibacterium sp. | reverse complement strand
GGAAGATCAGTGCACATATTACCTGCAGCACCTTCGAGCTGGTTGCAAAACGGTTGGATAAGTACTGCGGCAATGTAATGGCATCACCGGCAGCCAGGGAGAATGTTCTCAGTCTCTTCGCACAGAGAATCCAGTTGGCTGCAGTTCCCAGTGCAAGTCCGATTCCAATCCACATCTGACCAAAGCCGAATGCCAGAATCGATCCCGGCAGGCCCATCAGCAACCAAGCTGACATATCCGAAGCCTGTGCGGAAAGTGCCGTAACCCACGGTCCCATGGATCTTCCTCCGAGGAAGAAGTCCTCTTGGTTCTTGTTTGCTCCATTAAAATAGAACACTAGCGCAACGCCCATGAGTATCACGAAATACGCTAAGAATGTAAGTAATTCAGCATTCATGATATTTCCTCTCTTTCACTTATATGCAGAAGATCATGTTTCAAATAATTTCGTATCTGATGTCCCATTAATTTCCTCTGCTTCTTTATAGTGACAACATCTTTTAAATACATTATAGTCACTTAAGAATGCTATGCAAGGGTTTTTGTGTTTATATGAGATATTCAAATGTTAAGAATGCATTTTATGAATATATCGAATTGTATTTCATGTGTTCTATCTGCTAGCTGTAATTTAATCCCTTCATTGAAATTTGATTGAATTGCTATTTCTCAACGAATTTCCCCCGCCACTTACTGCGCATTAAAAAAGAATGTCCCATTTCATTTCCAATGAGACATTCCCTTCTTATTTCCGTTCTTCTTATCTAATATCCCTACAACTCATACATATGATACATGTGAGCGTAAAGGCCATCTTTCGCCATCAGCTCATCATGGCTGCCCTCTTCTTGGATACCATTCTCCGTCAGAACGATGATGCGATCCGCATTCTTAATCGTGGTCAGACGATGGGCGATGGTCAAGGTGGTTCTTCCCTTGGTCAGCTCTGCCAGGGAGGCCTGAACCAGCCGTTCGCTTTCGTTATCCAGCGCAGAAGTGGCTTCATCCAGAATCAGAATCGGTGGATTCTTCAGGAATACTCGGGCGATGCTGATTCGCTGCTTCTGTCCCCCGGACAGCTTTGTTCCTCGTTCTCCCACGTAGGTATCGTATCCATCTGGCATCTCTCGAATGAACTCGTCGGCGCCAGCTAATTTGGCTGCGGCGATAATTTCCTCCCGGGAAGCCCCTGGCTTTCCGTATTCGATGTTCCCGGCAATGGTGTCGGAGAAAAGGTAGACATCCTGCTGCACCATTCCAATC
>JBNMGJ010000141.1:0-4952 GCA_050872185.1 Mogibacterium sp. | reverse complement strand
TCCTGAAGACTGGATCTTCTCTGGACGTAGAGAATACGAAGTTCGAGAGCAAGCTCTTCGACGTAAATACCAACATGAAGATGACTCGTCCGGCATTCGGCGGACACCTGATGGCCACCATCGTGTGTCCAAGATTCCGTCCGGCTATGGCAACGGTTCGTCCAGGCGTTATGAAGAAGAGACCTTTCGATGAAGCGAAAGCAAACAGCATCGAAGTGGTACATCCAGAGTTCAAGCTAGAAGCTTCGGACATTGAGACTGAGGTAATCGATATCGTGAAGGCCGCAAAGAAGATGGTAGACCTGATCGGGGCAGACTTCATCGTTTCTGTTGGCCGCGGTATTGCGAAGGATGTAGAAGGCGGAATCAAGCTGGCCGAAGAGTTGGCAGACCTGCTGGGCGGCGTTGTAGGTGCGTCCCGTGCCGTAGTAGATGCGGGCTGGATTGGTGCCGATCACCAGGTTGGACAGACCGGTAAAACCGTACATCCAAAGGTATACGTAGCACTGGGTATCTCCGGTGCGATTCAGCACAAAGCCGGAATGCAGGATTCTGAGTGCATCATCGCCATCAACAAGGCAGATAACGCACCGATTTTCGAAGTTGCAGATTACGGCATCGTGGGTGACCTGTTCAAGGTTGTACCGCTGCTGATTGACTCCATCAAAGAGGCAAAGGCAGAGGCCTAGACCTGTATAGGAGATTCTGTACAGGTGGAGGCTTCACCCGAGCCTTCGAATAACTACCTGCTTAGATTTCCTGCGATTCATGGTTTTGAATCGCAGGAAATCGCTTAATCGGGAAAATTTAGAGGTATGGATATATTTTTTTACCGGGAAATCTGAGACGTCTGGACAAATTACGTACGGACGCACGAAGCGAAGGAGAGGAAGATATGAAGGTTATTGATGGCAAAGAGATATACACGATTGTGGCAATTAATCCGGGATCCACATCCACCAAAATCGGGGTATACCATAACGATCAGAAAGTGTTCATCGAGAATATCTACCATACCAAGGAGGAGCTGGCGAAGTTTGATTGCGTCCAGTCTCAGCTGATGTACCGGGCGAAGCTGGTGGAGAACGCCTGCAAGGTCAACGATGTGGACCTGAATGAGGTGGATTCCTTCGTAGCCAGAGGGGGTGGAATGGCGTCCTGTGTCTCCGGGGTGTACACGGTGAATGATCAGCTGATTTACGACTGTCAGACCGCTCGCACTGGAGTATCTCATCCCGCCATGCTGGCCTGTCAGATTGCTCGGTACCTGGAACACAAGTACCACGGCAAAGCGCTGGTGTTCAATCCACCGGATGTGGATGAGTTCCAGGACATTGCCAGAATCAGCGGAATCAAAGGGATGTATCGAGATAGCCACATTCACTGCTTGAATCAGAAAGAGGCGGTACATCGGTACTGCCTAGAGAAGGGAATTCGGTATGAGGACCATAATTTCATCGTGGCCCATATCGGCGGCGGCGTTTCTTTTACCGCACATCGGAAGGGCAAAATGATTGACAGCAATGACAACCTGGCCGGTGATGGTCCGATGACACCGACGCGGGTGGGATCTTTTCCCACCGTCAAAATCATAAAGATGGCTTACAGCGGAAAGTATACCTACCAGGAGATGGAGGATTTGTTGACCCGGAAAGGGGGCTTGTACAGTCACCTGGGATTGGACGATATGCGAGAGGTACAGCGACGGATTGAGAGTGGTGATGAATACGCCAAGCTCTGTACGGATGCCATGGCATATCAGTTCGGCAAGGCCATCGGTTCCTGCGCGGCAGCGCTGCAGGGAAAGGTGGAAGCCATCATCGTCACCGGCGGCGTGGCCCATTCTACTTATGTTATCGAACAGATGCGTCCATACG
This sequence comes from Mogibacterium sp., assembly GCA_050872185.1. GTDB lineage: Bacteria > Bacillota > Clostridia > Peptostreptococcales > Anaerovoracaceae > Mogibacterium_A. Next base: position 3,075 of record JBNMGJ010000141.1, on the reverse strand, counting down.
TAGAATGGATTGCACCGATGTGGGTTCTTCCCGGGGAATACGAATTGGTGGCGCTGGCTCGGGGTGCCTGGCAGGCACTGACGGGGAAAGCAGAGATCCTGGAATACACGGGCGAACCGGTTTTCCAAGGATTCCATGCGGCAAGGTACGGGTTGTAGGAATTGACGCAAAAGAGGTAATCCGAAATATATAATTGAATATTTAGGCCCAAAAGTGCTCATCTGTGGGAATTTTGCAGTTTCCACGGGTGGGCAATTTTAGGTTCAATTAAAGTAAGGCTAATAAAATTAACAGATTGTTCAATAGAGAATCCTAGAATTGAACTAGAAGTTAATTGAAGGGGAAGTGGTGTAATCGTAGAATATTAAACGTTGGGATTCTTGGACGATGCCGGAAGTGGTATCAATTCATTCAACAGTAAGTTGTATATCAGTTAAATTCTTTGAGGAGTAACAATGGAGAAAAAGGTATTAAGAAACGTTGCTGCATGGCTATTGTCTTTGGTGTGCTTTTTTTGCTATATGCCCACGTCTGTTTTTGCAGATGAGGAAGTTACATACAATGAAGCAACGGATACAGTGACGGATGTGAATTACCAGAAAATTCTGGGCGATGCAATGGAGTATGGTGTGGTTGCGGACACCTACCGACAATCGAATCATGCGCAGACAAATTTTGCCGCAAATGAATATGTCCGCGGGGGAGACGAAGTACTGGAAGCGGATTTGATGGGAAAGGGAAATATTCCATTTCTTATCGGGAAAATGGAAAACAAGATTCGCTTTGGCCAGCACACGTACAACAACGAGAACGTGACCATGGACGTGGTGACCAGCGATAAATACGATGACAGTGTGTTCCTTCGGGACAATAGGGACCGGGTTGCGGTGAATGCCACCTACGAATCGGAAGACTCCGTCCGGAACCGGGTCGCAAAGCTGCAGAATCACGTAGCGGAGTGGTCCAAGAAATTGGCAGCTAAGAAGGCAACAGTCATCTTGCCGGAGAATATGAGAAGCAACACAATCGATTTGACCCGATACGATAACAATGCGGTAATCTATGTGGCTGTTCCGGAGAATGGCAATTTCCTGACGGAAGTGATCAATCATAATCTGACCATCCAGAAGAAATCCAATCAGATTGTGGTGTTCAACATTCCGAACAAGGAGATTTCGCTTAAGGATTTCACCGTTATATCCGATGGAGAGACCGTTCGCTCCCAGACGAGTCAGAGCGACATCAATCAGAAGGCCGATGAAGAAATCCTGCGAAAGGTAATCTGGAACATGCCGAATGCCGAGAAGGTGAATCTGAAGGATAACGCAGGAATGTTCCTGGTTCCAAAGGATACTGCCACCATTAATATGGATGGTGGTGCTGTAGGGGGCTGGCTGGTGACCGGCGGTACGCTGAACGGAAGTGCAGAGTGGCACTTCATGTTCCAGGCCAGACAGTATAACAACAAGCCGAGTGAACCGGTAGAGGAAGACAGTACGGTTTCTACTTCGTTCCAGGGAACCAAGATCCTGAAAGGCCGTACGCTAAAAGCAGATGAATTCACCTTCCATGTAACCGCCGACGATGCAAACGCACCGATGCCGGAGAAGACGGAGGTGAAGAATGACGCAGATGGTCATATTTGCTTCGGAGACATCACCTTCAAAAATGCGGATTTAGGAGACAAAACAGAGAAAACCTTCACTTATCACGTAAGCGAATCTGGAACCCAGCCGGGTGTTACCAATGATCCAGAGGCGAAAACGGTGAAAGTGACTGTAAAGAAGGATAGCACCGGAAAGCTCACGGCAGAGACGGAAGGGGAAGGGGAATCGCTCTTTACTTTTACCAACACATACCACGAGGATAATGACGGCAACGATGATAACGGTGGAAACAACGGAAATAACAACGCAGTCGCATCGGTGTCGGTGAATCCAAGCGTGACCAAGAAGATTGTGGGAGACACGCCGGAACAGAAGGAAATTTTCTGTTTCGCATTGACCGGAATCAGCGTGGATGGTGACGCAGACAAGATGCCACCTATGCCGGCGGATGCAAAGGACGGCACCAAGACGGTAACCGTGGAAGGAGAGGGAACCCAGACCTTCGGCGAGATTACCTTCGACAAGGCCGGAACCTATTGCTACCAGGTTATCGAGGGAACCGGTGAGAATTCGGATTACACCTACGACACCACCATATACGAGCTGACATACGTAGTCACCTCGAAGGATGGAAAGCTGGTGGCAGAGGAAAGCATTCAGACCCAGGGGGATAAAGCGTCGGAAAAAGCGACTGCGGAGAGCTTGACCTTCACCAACAAGTACACAAAGCCGAATGGCGGAGATGACAACAATGGCGGCAACGGTTCGAATGGTGGGGACAATGGAAATCACGGAACCACTGGAAATAATGGAAACGGCGGAAACAATGGCAATACCGGAAGTACCAGTAGTACTAAGGGCTCCACGAGCTCCACAGGTAGCTCCCATAGCGGAAGCGGCAAGACCGCAACGCAGGTTTCCAGCCACGGCCATGTGCCAAATACAGGCGACACCAGCGAAACCGGAATGCTTCTGGGAATCATGGGCATTGCGGCCGCAATGTTGGCAGTTGTAACTGACCTTCGGAAAAAGCTGATGCTCAGAAAGTAGCGATATTCGGCTGACGGGTGGCGCATAAATAAATCAATTAGGGGAATTTAAAGAGAGGGCATATCACACCGCGAGTCGTGTGATATGCCCTCTCGCTTGCTCTGCGGAAGGCGGTCGCAGGTTAACGAAAATGCAGAGAAAACGTTGAACTTCGTTAATGAAGGAGGGCCGGGCGCCCGATTGGGGAAAACAGCCCGCGGGCTCCACGGGGCTCCGCCAGCTGTTGGCGCTCGAGTGGAGAAATCGGCCCGCGGGCGTCACGCGCCCGGCCTAACGTTGACGCCCGAAACGCGAAAACCCCGGAACCTGAGCCACCGAAATGTCGCGGAGCGCCAGCAATGGCCAGGTCCGGTGGCTCAGGAACGTGAAAACCTCGGAACCTGAGCCACCGAAATGCGGTAGGGCGTCAGCAATGGCC
>JBNMGJ010000214.1:0-3106 GCA_050872185.1 Mogibacterium sp. | reverse complement strand
TCTTCTGCGTGCGCGCCGCGGGCACTGCATTCCCAACAGTTCCCATTGTGATAGGTAAGTGAAACAGTGGCGGGAACAAGCGAATAACATTTGTTTTCTATCCTCAACCCGCCATCTTTCCCCTCCGGTTACCTTCAACGCGTCACGGGAAATAACGGTTCTATAAGGATTCCAAAAGGTCCTCCCGTGAACTAATGTGTTATACGATAGCTGCTTTTACCGAAATCTCAAAAAACATCACGGGACGTGCTCCCACAACTCCGATTTTTCTGTTTTCCCCGCCATGGGTTCACATACCCTTCGCAGTCAGTACGCTACTTCTTCGAACCATTCGCTGCTCGCTTCTTTTGATCTTCCAAATGTTTCCTCTGCTCATGTATAAATGTCTTTGCATCCACTGCGATTTGGTCGTCTTTCGTCCGCAAAAGAAGGCTTCGGCATCTATCCTGGAGCCAGTTCATATTGATGCCACCACCCTTGTATTCGTAGGACGTGAGCAGATTATTTCCCAGATAGAATCCTATCTTCTCATATTGCTCTGCCTTATGAAGGAATCCCCGTCGGTAATTTCCACGGGCATCTTCCCGATACCACATACCAAGATGTTCCCAGAAATATACGTTGTGCGTATATGGGTGAAGCAGGGTGAAATCCGGATGAAAAAGTTTTCCGTCAATCCATACGGGAAACTCGTACAACACTGTGAATCCCATTGCAACGAACATATCGTATAGCATAGCCTCCGCCCGGCTTCGCACTTTTGTCCCGTCACAGGTTGTAACCGATAAGTGCTCTGGATGTTCCACCGGATAAGCGTCCTTGATTTTCTGCATCTCGCAACGCCATTTTTTCGCAAAACCTCCCTCCATTAAGCTCAGATTCAAGTCCGTAGGGATATAACATTTCGGCAACCGACTTCTCACTAATTCCGGCGTAATCCACTGGAACAAATTCAAGAAATCTTCCAGCTCTCGAATGTTATCTGTGACTAATTGCATCATGTCCTTGCAAAGGTAAAGTTCCTGAATGTCGTGAACCATTTTATTCTTTGCATTTCCAAGATATTTTCTCTTTCCATCTACATACTCGTAATAATAAGTTCGCCCATCCTTGATACTAATTTCCAATTTGCACCCTTCCAGGGCCTTCACTTTTTCATATCGTCGCTTATAATTTTCAAGTAGTTTCTTCTGCCGCTTGAGTTCATTCTGTACCATGTGTTTCATGACATATTCCATTCCATCACCTCCTTTATAGAAAGTCATCACCACAACGTTCTTCCCTATTATCGCAGAAAATAAATTCCCCTTCAGTACACACTTGAATTGATACGTAATTAAAATAAACTTTCGCATCGCTTTCGTGTGCATCGTCCATCGTTTGGTGTCCATGCTTCTGTTACATTGTGAAAGGTAAGTGAACCAGTGGCGGGAAGAAACGAATAACATTCGTTTTCAATCCTTAACCCGCCATCCTTCCCCTCCGGTTACCTTCAACGCGTCACGGGAAATAACGATTCCATAAGGTTTCCAGGATGTCCTCCCGTGAACTTATGTGTAATACGATAGCTACTTTTACCAGAATCTGGAGAAAACATCACGGGTAGTGCTCCTACAACTCCGATTTTTCTGTTTTCCCCGCCATGGGTTCACATACCCACCCGCGCTACCGAGCATTTTCCGGTAAAAAAAGAGAGCCTTTCGGCTCTCTTCGTCTTTCTTCTCAGTCTTCCGATTAGAAGCACTCCTTGAAAATCTCATAGATTTCGTCGTTCTGAATCTCTCGGTAAGCACCGCCGGAGGTATAGCAGGAGTCTGCCACTTCCCGAAGATCCAGGGATTCGTCCACGCCCAGTTCCCGCAGGGTAGTCGGGAGGCCGCATTCCTTGATGAAGTCCGCCAGGGCATCGATGCCCGCCAAAGCCAGGGCTTCGTCGCTGTCGTAATCCGCTGCCGTCAACCCCCAGACGTTCACGGCAAAACGGGTGAACTTGCCTAGGCCGTCTCTGTAGATGCGGCGGTAATAGGCCGGATGCAGCACCGCCAGGCCCTCGCCGTGATTGCAGTTGGTGTAGGCACTGAGCTGGTGCTCCATGTTGTGAACCTCGAAGTCTTTGGACTTGCCCATCTTGATGATGCGGTTCTCCGCCATGGAAGCTTCCCACATGATATTGCTTCTGGCATCGTAATCCTGCGGATTCTTGAGGGCCGCCCGAAGGTCGCGAATCACGCCTTTCATCAGGGCTTCGGAGATGTCGTCCGACACGTTGTCCTCAATAGGCCAGCTGAAATACGTCTCCATAATGTGGGACAGAATATCGAAGGTACCAGCCCGAAGCTGCCGCACCGGCATGGAGTAGGTGTACTCCGGATCCATCAGGGCGAAATCCGCGTTGAGCCGCGGGTAATCTCGGTCCGTCTTGATGTGTTTCTCCGTATTGGTGAGGACGGCGCCGCCGTTCACCTCGCTGCCGGTGGCCGGCATAGTCACCACTACCCCTAAAGGAATCGGCTCAAAGTCAATCACGCCGGAATTCTCCCAGAAATCCGTCCACACGTCGCCATCATATCTGGCCGCCAAAGAGATGGATTTGCAGCAATCCATCACGCTGCCGCCGCCCACTGCCAGAATCCAGGTAACGCCGCTTTCCCGGGCCAGCTTTGCGCCCTCCAGCATTTTGTCCAGAGTCGGATTGGACATGATTCCGCTGAACTCCACGATTTCCACGCCTGCATCCTTCAGAATTCCAGTAATCTCGTCGTAGATTCCGTTCTTCCGAATGGAGCCGCCGCCGTAGCCCAGCAGCACCTTGCCGCCGTACGTCCTTGCCAGCTCCGGAAGCTTCTCTTTGGCAATCCCCTTGCCGAAATAGACTTTCGTTCTATTCTCAAACTCAAAATTGTTCATCCCATTACTCCTTTTGCTTTCTCGTCTCGCAGGCCCTGCCCGCGCACTGTAATTTCATTTAAGCACACTCGGCAGACGGTTTCAACCCTGGATTTCTTTCCGGTAAAAGCAGGGGCTGTCGCATTTACAACAACTAAGGTAGTCCCAAACTCAAAAGAAACAGGCAGACAATAACCGAATTTCTCATTCAGGTATTGCT
>JBNMGJ010000145.1:0-4814 GCA_050872185.1 Mogibacterium sp. | reverse complement strand
GTAGTACACGTAGGTGGTGAATACTACACTAGCGGAACCGAAGGTGGACGTTCCACCTACTTCGCAGATAGAGCTCGGGAAGCAGCTCAGCGTAAAGCAGCAGCGGCCGCATCGAAGAAGAAGTCCTCCTCTTCCAACAAGAGCTCTAAGAAAGGACACTAGTTCTATCGATTGACGAATTTGACGAATTGCATTTTCATCCCAACGAAAATTAACGTCGGAAATTCCGGCACGAAAAAGCAGCCTCCCATGAGGCTGCTTTTTACATATTCTACCTGTCGCTGGCACACTATCTCCGCTTGTTGCTTCTGCGCCAGATTTTCATTTCTTCTGCAGACTGAATCAGCTCCTCCCGGAAATCCGGATGGGCAATGCTAATCAGCATCTCTGCTCTCTCCCAAGTGGATCTTCCCGCCAAATTCACCATGCCGTACTCAGTTACCAGCTGATAGGCCTGGCTCCGAGGATCCGTGATAATATCCCCGCTGAAAGTAGCTCTCACATTGGAGTGGCGCACTCCCTTCTTATCCACACGGGAAGATGGCATGCAGATAAAGCTCTTGCCCGTTGGATTATCGTAGGCCCCTGTCAAGAAATCCAGCTGGCCACCGGTTCCGCTAATGTGACGGATTCCAGCGGATTCCGCGCTAATCTGACCGAACAGGTCTACCCCTACACAGCTGTTGATGGAGGTGAATTTGTCGATGCTTCGGATTACGTTCACATCATTGACGTAATCCATCGGGCAAATCATGACTTCTGGGTTCTCCCGTGTCCATTCCACCAGCTCTTTAGTACCGTACACCAATCCTCCAACGGATTTTCCCTTCATCTCACCGGTCTTGTTGCGGTTGGTGATTTTGCCCGCCTTGTACATATCCAGGTTGGCATTGACTATCAGTTCCGAGTGAACTCCCAGGTCTTTGAGGTCCGAATCCGCAATCTTCTTTCCGATGAGATCCGGCATACCTCCCACACCTAGCTGTACACAGGCACCATTTTCCATCTGTGAAACAATCTGGTTAGCGATAATCTCATCGATTTCGCTACCGGATGCCGACGGTACTTCGAAAAGATCCGGATGATCTCCCTCCACGATGTAATCCACTTCCGAGATATGTACCTGATTCTCTTTACCGAAAAGTCGTGGCAGTTTCTCGTTGATTTCCAGAATAATCACATCCGCTTTGTCCAGTACCGCCCGGGCGGTGGCGTTGTTCACCGAGAAATTAAAATACCCCTTCTCGTCCATGGGTGTGACCGCCATCATGGCCACATTCACATCCAGGAAACGACGGTAATACCCCGGAAGATTTCGGAACAGCATCGGGATAAAGTAGCACAACCCCTGATCGCAAAGCTTCCGTTCAAAGTGTACCATGTGCCAGGAGTTGTAGGTGAAATGCTCCTGCTCCGGATCCACCTCCACAATATGCAGGGGTCCATGCATCAGAAGGCTCCGCACCTTCACATCCTCCAATTCCTCTTTTCGCTCCGACAGCGCCTTATCCAACAGCGCCGGATAGGCGTGAAGACATCCGTAATCCACCCAGTCTCCGCTCTTTATCACCTGAACCGCCTCTTCTGGCGTCCTTAATTTCGACTGATATTCACTCCTGTAATCCGTCACGAGAACCTCCCTTCCCTTTCTCTTCATCAATTCTATATCATAACCTCTTCTATCTTAACACAGCCCTTCCCAACGAACAATATACATGTTTTGTAATATTTATACTCAATTTATTCTTTTTTTATGGTAAAATGAACATAAATTACTCTCAACATAGCCGAAAGGAGCAAATGATATGGCAAAGCTCAAACACTTTATAAGCGTCATAAGCGTGGCCCTGCTGATGATACTCCTGGCAGGCTGCTCTTCCATGAATTCCGATAGCGTAATTCGGATGGGCACCGGTGGAGTCGGCGGAAATTACTATCAATACGGAAACGTACTGGCTGGTCTGGTCCAGAAGGATGTGGACAATGTAACTCTCGATGTACAGACAACAGAGGGATCTTCCTCCAACCTCAGACTGATTGGAAAGGGATTCTTGGACATGGCCATCGTTCAGAACGATGCGCTGTACGACGCCATCCAAGGAAAGCGCGATTTCGCCGGAAATCCGGTGGATAACGTTCAGGCCATCTCAGCCCTCTACACCGAAACCCTTCAGATTGTGGTTCGTAAAGATTCGGACATCCGTACCATTTCCGACTTGAAGGGACGGAAGGTTTCCATGGGTGAAAAGAAGTCCGGCGTTCTCCGAAACGCCGAGGATGTGCTGCACGCTGCGGGAATTTCAACATCACAGATTAGCGTTCAGAACCTCTCCTTCTCCGATTCCGCCAAGGAACTGGCCTCCGGCAAAATCGAAGCCTTCTTCGTAATGGCCGGTGCACCAACCACCGCCATTTCAGAACTGGCCAAGGAAACGGATATCCGCCTTCTTTCCATGGATGATACCACTCGGAAAGTTCTCCTGAGACTTCATCCGGAATACTTGGAAGCATCCCTTCCAGCGGATACCTATTCTGACCAGGCGGATCCTGTTTCCACCATTGGAGTCAAGGCGGTGCTAGTATGTGACTCCAGAATGTCAGAGGATACCATCTCTGGCATTACGGAAATTCTGTTCAAGCATTCGAACGAAATCCAATACGGAACCAATGAACAAAGTGCTCCAACTCTGGAATATGCCACTTCAGACGTTAGCGCAGATTTCCACGCCGGCGCCACATCCTACTATAAGAGCAAAAAGGTCGATGTAACCGCCGGCTCTCGCTCGACCAAGAAAAAGAGTGTTCGGGCGAGCCAGGATTCGGAATAATTTACTTTTACCAACTACGTAATTAAGGGAGGACGAATGAGATCGTTATCATTAGATATGTATCAAACTGTCGCTTTAGCCGTGATTGTACTGTATCTCGGCGGGTGGCTCAAACGCAAAATTAATTTTCTGGAGAAGTTCTGTATCCCCTCGCCGGTGATTGGCGGACTGCTTTTCGCCATTCTTTCCTGCATCCTCTACGTAACGGGGACGGTAGAATTGCAGTTCAATGAGACGCTGAAAACCGTGTGTATGGTGATGTTCTTCACCTCAGTGGGCTTTCAAGCCAACTTGAAGGTGCTGAAAAGCGGCGGAATAAGCCTTCTGGTATTTCTGGGATGCGTCATCGCTTTGATTGTCTCACAGAATGCGCTGGCCATTGGACTCTCCAAGCTACTCCACATCAGCCCACTGATTGGACTCTGCACGGGATCCATTCCAATGGTGGGTGGCCACGGTACCGCCGGTGCCTTCGGCACGGTGCTGGAGGATTTCGGGCTAGAAGGAGCGGCCACCCTATGTACTGCCGCAGCCACCTTCGGTCTGATTGCCGGTTCTCTGCTCGGCGGTCCAATTGGACGGAGACTGATTCTCAAGAACAACCTATTGGACACCGTGGTGGAAGAGGATGACTCCTTCCTGGTGGAAGAAGCCCACAAGCACCACAGAGCCACCAGCATGTACGCTCCAGCGGCTTATCAGCTGGCTATCGCCATGGGTATCGGCACGGTTATTTCCATGCTGCTTTCCAAGACCGGCATGACCTTCCCGATTTACATCGGCGCCATGATTGTGGCGGCCATCATGCGAAATGTCAGCGAATTCACCGGGAAGTTCACCATCCACATGGGAGAAATCAACGATATCGGTGGTATCTGCCTCTCCCTGTTCTTGGGAATCGCCATGATTACCCTTAAGCTGTGGCAGCTGGCCAGCCTGGCTCTGCCGCTGATTATCCTGCTGATTGGTCAGGTAGTCTTTATGGCGCTATTCGCCTACTTCGTCATCTACAACATCATGGGACGGAACTACGATGCGGCCATTCTTTCCGCGGGAGCCTGCGGATTCGGTATGGGTGCCACACCCAATGCCATGGCCAACATGCAAGCTCTGACCAGCAAATTCGCCCCATCGGTGAAGGCCTACATTCTGGTCCCGATTGTGGGAAGTATGTTCGCGGACTTCATCAACAGCTTGGTAATCACCTACTTCATTAACCTGGTGTAAAGCGCTGGAATCCGCTAATCCGGTACTTATTTCAGAACTTTCACCCAAAGGGATGACAAATTCATCTCCATGGATATAATAGATGTTGTCCGATAGCATATAATACGAAAGGATTCATACAACATGAAGAAGAAGCTCAGACACCGCTTCCACTATAAGAAAGACGAAAACATTGCCGTTCCGGAAATCATTCCTGACGACGATACCCACATTGATGAAGACGATTCTTCCAATCAGGAGTTCCTCTTGGAGAACGTAGCCGTTCCAGAATACCATCCGGAATGCTGCCGGAAGTCCGAAGATACGGCAACTGAATAAGATGCGAAACGGGTGGAGGATTGTCCTCCACCCGTTTTTAACACCTTGGAATCCCATGAAATCAAAGGGTTTTACTTTTTTCCACATTTTTCCCGAATATTGTATACAATTTAGTTCACATCGCCTTGTGGAAAGTCGACATATATTTTATCCCCTTTATTTTCAACCGTTTCACGCTGTTTCACGATTTTTCTTGTTGAGTTTTCCACATTTGTTTGAATGTTAAGCCCCTCTTATTTTCATTCGCTACGCTTCTCCCGTTACAGGTTCCTGCAGCAACCTCTCGTAGATTTCTAGGTCCTCATCTTTGAACACGTTAAAAATAACCTGTTGGATTCCCGACTTTTCCATCTCATCTTGTTCCGCAAGAAAGCCCTTCACCGTGTCCACCGCAATCTCCGCCGCCCTTCTCTTCGGGAATCGGAACACCCCGGTGGAGAT
>JBNMGJ010000002.1:0-29489 GCA_050872185.1 Mogibacterium sp. | reverse complement strand
TATCCTCTTTGGACGTGTAGTAATCCACTGCTAAGCCCGCCAAATAGGCCGCTCCTAGGGAAGTGGATTCAATGGATTTGCAGCGGACAATTTCGGTATCCGAAATGTCTGACTGGAACTGCATCAGGAAATCGTTTCGGCAAGCACCACCATCTACCTTAAGGGCGACGATTCTTTTGCCCAAATCTTTCGCCATCGCAGACAACAAGTCCTCATTCTGATACGCCAAAGATTCCAGCGTTGCTCGGACAATCTGCCCCCGTCCGGTCGCTCGGGTAATGCCGAAGATAGCGCCTCTGGCGTCCGGCTCCCAGTAGGGTGCACCGATTCCCGTAAAGGCCGGCACCATGTAGACGCCTTCGCTGCTTCCCGCATCGATTGCCATCTGTTCCGATTCCGGCGATTCCATCATGAATTGCATCTCATCCCGGAGCCACTGAATCGCTGCGCCACAGACGAAGGCGGAACCTTCCAAGGCGTAATTTACTTTTCCATCCAAACCCCAAGCGATGGTGGTGAGCAATCCGGCGTCGCTGAACACCGGTTTCTCCCCTGTATTAAGAAGTAGGAAACTGCCTGTTCCATAGGTGCATTTCGCTTCCCCTTCTCGGAAACAAGTCTCCCCGAACAGCGCCGCCTGCTGATCTCCCGCCGCACCGGTAATCGGGATAGGGCCACCGAACAGCTCTGGAATGGTCTCCCCGAAATCTCCAGAACACTCCACCGGCATTGGCAGCATGCACTTTGGAATATCCAGAAGCTCCAAGATTTCCTCATCACAACTCAGGGTATGGATATTGAACAGCATAGTCCGAGCTACATTGGAATAGTCGGTAACGTGTACCTTTCCGCCGGTCATTTTCCAGATGAGCCAACTTTCCACCGTACCGAACAGCAACTCGCCCCGTTCCGCCCGTTTTCTTGCGCCGTCCACATGATCCAGAATCCACTTAATCTTCGTTCCGCTGAAGTAGGCGTCGATAATCAGGCCGGTTTTCTGGCGAATCATCTCTTCGTAACCCTTTGCCTTCAATGTCTCTGCGTACTCCGATGTTCGCCGACACTGCCACACAATTGCGTGGTAAATCGGCTCTCCTGTGGCCTTGTCCCACACCACCGTGGTCTCCCGCTGATTGGTAATTCCCAGCGCAGCGATATCCCGGTAGGTTAGGTTCTGCTTTAGCAAAGCCTCCTGAGCCACCGACACTTGCGTAGCATAGATTTCCGTCGCATCGTGTTCCACCCATCCATCTTCCGGAAAGTATTGACGAAACTCCCGCTGCGCTGAACTGATTACGTTTCCCTTCTTATCATAGATGACGCACCGGGCACTGGTCGTCCCTTCATCCATCGCCATAATATATTTGCTCATCGTTTCCTCCATCCATTTGCATACGTCTATACGAAAAGCGCCATAATCCGGTTGCTGATATCAATCCCCTTCTCGGTAAGCCTCATGCCGGCATCCGTTACTTCCAAATATCCGCCTTTGCAGAATCCAAGGATTTCCTCTTTCTCTTCCGCATAATATCGGAAGAATTCTTCCTGGCTTCCCAGAATGTCTCGGAACTGAATTCCTTCCCGTCTCCGAAGTCCGGTAAAAACAGCCTCCGCTACATCATCCCTTTCCGAATTGGAATACATCGTTTCGAAAGGCTTCTGTCCAGACCGAACCGCTTCCAGATATTCCTTCATATCCGATAGATTCTCCATTCTGCAGTGGTTCACGTAGGAAGAGGCTCCCAGCCCCAATCCCACATATTCTGTCATGCTCCAGTACTTAGAGTTATGCCTCGAAGCACGCCCAGACTTGGCGAAATTGGAGATTTCGTAGTGTTCATATCCCTGACTTGCCAGAAAGCGACAGCCCTGGTGGTACATTTCCCGGTCCTCATCGTCTGGAACCTCCGTAAGTCTTCCCTCTTCGAACTTCCGGAAGAAGGGCGTCCCCTCCTCCAGCTGCAAGCTGTAAAAGGAAATATGTTCCGGCTGAAGTGCCGTAACCTCCTGAAGGTCTTCCATAACATCCGAGAGATGCGTTCCCGGCACTGCGAAAATCAAATCCAAATTGATGTTATCGAAGCCGGAGGCCCTAGCCATACGAAATTCTTTTACCGCATCTTCCGCCGTGTGAATTCGCCCCAGGTATTGAAGCCGCCTGTCGTTCATGCTCTGAACCCCCATGGACAGGCGATTCACGCCGGCAGCTCGGTACCCTTCTAATTTCTCCCGGGTCAAGGTGGCCGGATTGGCTTCCAGCGTGATTTCCGCATTGCTAGCTAGGTCGAAGGATTCTTTTACCCCCTCTATAATCCGGCAAATCTGCTCCGCGGTCAGAAGGGACGGCGTTCCTCCGCCAAAGTATAGGGTGTCTGCAAGGGGAACCTCACGCTTCCGAAGCCGTATTTCCTGAAGAAGCGCTTCCACGTAGGTCTCCCGATCCGCCTCCGTTGAAGTCCCGGAAAGGAAGGCACAATAATTGCATTTCTTAAGGCAGAAAGGGATGTGAATGTAGATGCCGGCAGGTTCTTTACTCTGTATCATCGAACTTGAGCACCTCGGTGAAGGCTTCCTGCGGTACTTCCACCGTACCGAACTGACGCATCCGCTTCTTGCCTTCTTTCTGCTTCTCCAGAAGTTTCTTCTTACGGGAAATATCACCGCCATAGCACTTGGCGATAACGTCTTTGCGGTACGCGCGGACGGTCTCCCGGGCGATAATCTTGCGGCCCACTGCAGCCTGAATCGGCACCTCGAACTGGTGCATCGGAATGATTTTCTTGAGCTTTGCACAGATATTCCGACCCTTGGCGTAGGCCTCCTCCTCCGGCACGATGGAGCTGAAGGCATCGATGATTTCCTTGTTCAGAAGGATATCCAGCTTCACCAGCTTCGCCGGACGGTATTCCGAGAACTCGTAATCCAGAGATGCGTATCCACGGGTCCGGGATTTCAGCGCGTCGAAGAAATCGTAAATGACTTCGTTCAGCGGAATGTCATAGGTGAGGAGCACTCGGGTCTCCGTCAGGTATTCCATGTGGGTCATATTTCCGCGGCGGCTCTGGCACAGGGTCATGATGCTTCCCACGTAATCCTTCGGTGTCATGATTTCCGCCTTAACAATCGGTTCCTCAATTCGGCTGATTTCTGCTGGATCCGGCAGGTTGGTCGGGTTCTGAATCATCATTTCCGAACCATCCGCCATGATGACCTTGTAGATAACGCTCGGCAGCGTGGTAATCACGTCCAGATTGAATTCCCGTTCCAGTCGTTCCACGATCACATCCATGTGGAGAAGTCCCAGGAAACCGCAACGATAACCGAAGCCCAGTGCCGCGGAATTCTCTGGCTCGAAATTGAATGCAGCGTCATTCACCTGCAGCTTCTCCAGTGCATCCTTAACGTTCTCGTACTTCTCGCCCTCTGCGGGGTAGATTCCGCAGTACACCATAGACTGGGCTTTCTTGTATCCCTTGAGAGGCTTCTCCGTCGGCTTATCCGTATGGGTAATGGTGTCACCCACCCGGGCGTCGGCCACTCGCTTGATGCTGGCGCAGACATATCCAACCTCACCGGCACGAAGGGTCTTGGAGGGAACCATTCCCGGAATGCAGTAACCCACTTCCGTAACCTCGTAGCTCTTTCCGGTATTCATCAACTGGATGAAATCTCCCTTCTTGACCTCACCGTCGAAGATTCGGGTGTAGATAACAACCCCCTTGTAACTGTCGTAGTAGGAATCGAAAATCAGCCCCTTCAGTCGGCCCTTCGGATCTCCCTGTGGTGGTGGAATCACCTGAACCAATTTCTCCAGCATGTCATCGATGCCCATGCCGGTCTTGGCAGAGATCAACGGAGCATCTTCTGCATCAATTCCGATAATATCTTCGATTTCTTCTTTCGCCTCATCTGGCCGAGCGCTGTCCAAATCCATCTTGTTCAGCACCGGCAGGATTTCCAGATCCTCATCCAACGCCAAGTACACATTCCCCAAGGTCTGAGCCTCCACGCCTTGAGTGGCATCCACCACCAGCACCGCACCGTCGCAGGCTGCCAAAGACCGAGAGACTTCGTAGTTGAAGTCCACGTGTCCCGGCGTGTCAATCAGGTTCAGAATGTACTCTTCCCCGTCTTGCGCCTTGTAGTGAAGCCTTGTGGTTTGAAGCTTGATGGTAATTCCTCGCTCCCGTTCAATGTCCATATTGTCCAGGTACTGTTCCTTCATATCTCTGGACTGCACCAGTCCAGTCTTCTCGATGAGCCGGTCCGCCAAAGTGGATTTGCCGTGGTCGATATGGGCGATGATACTAAAATTTCTTATATTCTTCAGATAGTCCATGTTTCCTCCGATTTGTATCTAATATTCCTTATATATTATACGCAATTTTCTGTTGAAATGATAGTGCGGTAAAAATATCATTTTATCCGTATTTCTTTCCCGTAAAGCCTTGAATTTCGCCACCCTGTAATGTATAATTGCGATTGCGAATTAATACTATTTTAAAGAAAAGTGGGGTAAACAAAATGGCAAACATTAAATCCGCAAAGAAAAGAATTAGAGTAATCGACAAGAAGACTGCACGTAACATCAGAATCAAGGGTCACATGAAAGATGCTGAGAAGGCATTCCTGGCTGCTGTTGCTGCAGGCGACGTGGATGAGGCTACCAAGGCTTTCCGTGCCCTGGAGAAGGAACTGATGCAGGCTGCTGCTAAGAACACCATCCACAAGAAGACCGCTTCCAGAAAAGTCAGCAGAATGGCTGCTAGACTGAACGAACTGAAGCAGAACTAATTCTCACCCGTCCCCACATTGCGTACCAGTTAAGTGCGCCGGAACGATGGACTTGTCTCACCATCGTTCCATTTTTTTATTTCTATTGTCACCTTGTTCCAGTATATAGGTTGACATATTGTTCTGTTTGGAGTATCATCACTGTTGTCACCTATTAATTTGCATTGGGTGACAACAGTTTGGATCGATAATCAGACAAGGAGAATATTATGTATAACACAATGACACGCACACAGGTGCTGACCCGTTCAGCCCTTTTCATCGCTCTGACCGCCGTCTGCTCTTGGATTTCCATTCCCATTCCGGGAACATCGGTGCCGATTAATCTGGCTACCTTCGCGGTAATCCTAGCCGGATTAATGCTGGGCGCCAAAGATGGCAGCATCGCCATGGTGGTTTTCCTGATTCTCGGCGCCATCGGCGTTCCGGTATTCCACAGCTTTACCGGAGGCATGGGCATCGTCTTCGGACCGACCGGTGGATTCCTCATCGGCTATATTCTTCTGGCACTCTGTGCCGGAATCAGTTCCGGTAAGACGGAACACCCTATCCGGAACTACATTGTTTTCACACTTCTAGGTGAAGTTCTTCTATACGCCTTGGGCAGTGCCTGGTTCATCCTTCAGGCCGGAAGCAATATCCAGACCGCGTTAATGGCTTGTGTGGTTCCATTTCTTCCAGGAGATGCAGTGAATATGTTGCTGGCATATGTGGTAGCAGGAAGGCTGCAGAAGGTAATCGCATAGAACGCGCTGGGTTGCATTGGAAAAAATCATAGTGAGGTGCTCACTGAGAGCACTCACTTTTTTATTTCTTCTACTCTGTAGCCTCAGAACACCTCGCCTCGCTCAGCCAACTATATCTACACAAAATGCGGGTGTCGCATCGAAGAAATGCGACACCCGCTTCCATAGGTGTAAATCTTACCTATATTCCATTCTTACTTGTAAGACTCGATCATTGCCTTAAATGCCGGCAGGGATCTCTTAATCATGTCGTTAGATACGCAGTAAGACAGTCTGAAGTATCCTGGGCATTCGAATCCATCTCCAGGAACAACCAGCAGGTTGTGCTCCAGCTTTGCCTTCTCAGAGAATGCAACTGCATCTCCGTTCGGTGCCTTGACGAACATGTAGAATGCGCCGTCTGGCTTAGCCATCTCATAGCCCATCTCGGACAGGGAGTTGAACAGCAGCTGTCTGTTCTCGTCATATGCTTCCAGGTTCGGCATCTCGCCAACGCACTTGCCGATAACCTTCTGAATCAGGGTTGGAGGGCATACAGAACCGATTTCACGAGCCGCACCTACTACTGCGTTGAATACTTCCTCGCCGTTCTCACACTTCTCGCCTACGTATACATATCCGATACGCTCGCCCGGCAGGGACAGAGACTTGGACCAGGAGTAGCATACGATGGTGCTGTCATAGATGGTCGGGATGAACGGAACCTTCACATCTCCGTATACCAGTTCACGATATGGTTCGTCTGCGATGATGTAGATTGGGTGTCCGAATTCCTTGCCCTTTGCCGTCAGGAACTCTGCCATCTTCTTAAGTGTCTCCTCGGTATACACAACGCCGGATGGGTTGTTCGGGGAGTTCACGATAACTGCTTTGGTATTTGCTGTCACCAGCTTCTCCAGCTCTGCGAAATTAATCTGGAAATGCTCGGTGTCTGCCGGAACAACCTTGAGCTGTGCGCCGTCACAAGTGAAGAATACGTGGTATTCTGGGAAGAACGGTGCGATTGCGATGAACTCGTCATCGGTGGATGTGGTCAGTGCCTTTGCTACGGAAACCAATGCCGGAGCGCATCCGCATGTCATGAACAGCTCGGAGGCCTTTGCATTCACGTCAAATCTCTCGTTCAGATTGTCTGCGATTGCCTGTCTTACGTCCTCGTGACCTGCTGCAACCGAATAGCCGTGCAGCTTGATGGAATCGTAATTCTGAGCCAGGTCTGCAATTGTCTCATTTACCTTCGCCGGTGCAGGGATACTTGGATTACCCAGCGAATAGTCGTAGACATTCTCAGGACCTACAATCTTAGCCTGCTCCAGGCCGTATGCAAAGAGGGCTCTGATTCCGGATGGGGCTGTGCCCAGTCCATAATACTTCTGATTAACCATTGTTACTTCTCCTTTCAACAAGAAAAAAATTAGTCCCATGTTGTACGCTGATTATATCATACCGTTTGAAAATTAACAAATGTTTCACATTAAAAGATTTAATATATGCTATAATTACGTTGCTCTGATTTCTTGCAGAGCGAAAGGATTTCTACATATGACTCAAAGAAAAGCAAAAAAAACTACATCAACGCAGAAACATCTTAAGAAAAATACAAAGAAGAAGCCCGCCCTTCGAAAATGGCAGATTGCCATTCTCATCCTTGGGCTCATCCTTCTAATCGGGGTGGTGGCCCTTCACATCTACTCCCACCCGAAACGAATTTCCTCCGGCAAATATCAGCATGCCGCCCGATTCGAAAACCACCTGGTGATTGATGGAATTGACGTCTCCTATGCACAGGGAGACGCTTCCAAGCACAACTGGAATGCGGTAAAAAGATCTGGCGTGGACTTCGTATTCATCCGTGCCGGCTACCGGGATTCGGACAAAGGGAAGATTCACAAAGACGACCAGTTCGAAAAGAACATCCAGGGCGCCACGAAAGCCGGTCTCATGGTGGGTGTCTACTTCTATTCCCAGGCCACCAGCACGAAGGAGGCCGCCGAGGAAGCCGATGCCCTTCTCAAATACACCGCTGGACACCCGATAGACCTTCCTCTGGTAATGGATTACGAAATCTACCCTGGCGGACGACTGGAGAAATACATGGCGAAGAAGAAGTACACCACGGCAAAGGGCACTGCCATCACCAAGGCCTTCTGCCAGCGGATTCAGAATGCCGGATACGAACCATCGCTGTACTCGAACTACAATCTACTGATGCATCAGGTACAGCCGACACAGATTGGCCGCTTTGCCCACGTATGGATGGCCAACTACAACGCTTCCACAGATTATCCCCATGAATACACTTTCTGGCAAGCATCCTTCGAGGAGAATGTGAACGGCATTTCTGGGACGGTGGACCGAAACTTCTGGTATTTCGACCCCTCTGGCGTCAACACCTACGGAAAGCGTAACGCGAATGCGAAATCCATTGAAGACTGCACCATTCAGCTGGAAAAACACAGTTTCTACTACCTAGGTCGGCCGGTGGAACCGAAGGTCATCGTCAAAGATGGATCGAAAACCCTTCAAGAAGGGCAGGACTACCGAGTGGGTTATGTTCGAAACACCGCTTCCGGCACCGGTTACGCCATTGTAACCGGTCTGGGAAACTACAAGAACATGACCAACACGTCTTTCCGCATTAAGACAGTGTTGTAAGCGGAAACAAAAATTACTTTTACCTGTTTGTTAGGAGATATCATGAAATTCATTTCTTGGAACGTGAACGGCTTCCGGGCCTGCCTACAGAAAGGCTTCCCGGAGTTCTTTGAAGATATTGATGCCGATTTCGTCTGCCTACAGGAGACGAAAATGCAGTTGGGGCAGGCAGATTTCCATCCAGAGGATTACTACGAATACTACAACTGCGCGGAGAGGAAGGGCTATTCCGGCACGGCAATTTTCGCCCGAAAAGAGCTGGGCGAACCCTTGTCCGTTCAATATGGCATCCACGGCAAACATGACGATGAGGGACGCCTAATCACCCTGGAGTATCCCTCGTTCTTTCTGGTATGCTGCTACGTTCCCAACGCCCAGAACGAGCTGAAACGCATCGACTACCGGATGGAATTCGAAGATGATTTGAGAGAATATTTGTTGGAATTGGACCCGGCGAAACCGGTAATATACTGCGGGGATTTGAACGTGGCCCACGAAGAGATTGACCTGAAGAACCCCAAATCCAACCGGGGCAACGCCGGCTTCTCGGATCAGGAGCGAGGGAAAATGACAGAGCTTCTCGCCGCTGGCTTTACCGACAGCTTCCGCTACCTATATCCAGAGAAGGAAGGTATCTATTCCTGGTGGTCCTACCGGTTCAACGCTCGGAAGAACAACGCGGGATGGCGTATTGACTATTTCATCCTATCGAATCGGCTGCAAAAGAATATTCAGGATGCCAAGATTCTTACGGATGTAACCGGCAGCGATCACTGCCCGGTGGAACTCGATATTGATATTGAATGATAAGGAGAATGTTATGAAGAAGAAACTACTGCTTTTCACCCTGCTTCTTGCCCTGGTGCTAACTGCCGCCGGCTGCAGCAGCAAAGGAAACGAAGAGGAAGACCCTGCTTCCCAGAAGGATGTGGTCAGCGATCTGGACAATGATGTGCTGGAATCCTTCTTGAACCAGTACAATCTGGATGCGGAGAATCCAATTAATTCCGATGATCTGGAAATCACCGATGACAATACGGCCACTTGCAAAGTCACGGATTTGAATCTGACCTTCTCCACGAAGGAAGACGGCACCCTATCTATTTCCACCCAGTTCTCCGACCTGGATGACGAAAACCTGGACATCGTTGTTCGAGATTTGATTATCGCCATGGATTCGGAACTGACCTACGACAACGTGAAGGACATGTTCTCCGCCATGCGCGACGACGACCGCAAAGACTACGAGATGGGGGATGTTAAATGCAAGCTGAAGGAAAGCAAAGGAACTTACACTTTGACCATTTCCAATGAATCGTAGATGCCAAATATTATTCCATATAAAATGCTTGCCCGCTTTGGGCAAGCCTTTTGATTGCTATATTTTCTGTTATTTCTTAATGAACTTCTTGTAGATAAAGTAAGCGACTAACGCGATGATTCCGAGTTGAACGGCTTCAAGCACAATTAGCAATAACAAGTTAAATACTGCACGGCTCATAGCATGCCTCCTTATCCCGACACAGACCAACTGTGCTTTACTTTAATTTTCTTTTCCGATGCATTTTTGGCAACATACTTGACTGTAGTACTGAGTTTAAATGTTCCGCCCGTGGTTGCTCCCACACCACCTACATTCGCAGTATATTGATATGGGAATCTCGCATACATATTAATATCAGATTTTCCGGGCGTTCGAGCAGTCTTGTCACTGATAATAGGACTTCCAGCGGTTATATTTCCTGTAATTCCGGCGCTAAAATTAAAAGATACATATGGATCTCCATACCGTTCATCCAATCCGTTTGAGCTCACTTTATAATGATTTTCCAACTTGATTGAAGCTCCACCGATTCCGCTGAGAACCGCCTTTTTGGCAGTGAAATATCGATTTCCATACTTCTTCCACATCGTTTCACCGTTTGTCGCAGCATAGCAAGAAGGAATTATGGCATCCGCAACCGAATTTGCCAGGGTTTTCTCTTCCTTATCCTCAAATTCTACAATTACTTTACTATGATCTCCTAAATTCAGTTCGACCTTACCTTTCTCTCCATCTTCATCCTGATTTAAGACTTCATCCACATCAATGTTGGCATCTGCAATCGCTTCGTCTGCCTGTTCCATCTTTTCCTC
Source organism: Mogibacterium sp. (assembly GCA_050872185.1). Classification (GTDB taxonomy): domain Bacteria; phylum Bacillota; class Clostridia; order Peptostreptococcales; family Anaerovoracaceae; genus Mogibacterium_A. The sequence goes on along the minus strand of JBNMGJ010000002.1, from coordinate 19,158 downwards.
AAAGAATTCCGTCAAAACAGCTGGATTGGTATCTTCAGTGATTGCGTTCTTCTCCGACTCGGACATTTTTCCGTCACGATAAGCCTCTTTGATTTCCTTTTTAAGTCCAGATAAGCTGTTCACCTCATAAGAACTTTCTGCGCATGCTGTACAGGTAAAAAGTGTGAGTGTAGCCACAAGAATTAAACTCATACGCACCCTATTCATAATGTCCACCTCCATTCTTGCTTTGGCACGAGATTACGTATAACTCACCTTAGTTCCAGTATCCCTTTTGAGGTGATTCTATCACATGCTTACTGGATGCGCAATATAATTTTACTTTTTATCACACAGTTTGTTTAATATATTATCATTTTGTAATATCCGCAATTATTCGGGTTTATATTTTCTAGGACTACTTCTTGATAAACTTCGTGTAGATAAAGTACGCAACTAGCGCAATGATTCCGAGCTGAAAAACAGTGCCCACTATAACCAAAATCAAACATAGAATAGGACTCATTTTGGACCTCCTTTTTACTCATAGAGCTACGTCAATTAATCGGGGGCACTTCCGTCTTACTACTAATATAATTATCAATATCTTGTACTATATACTCATCCCCCATTGTATGCAAAACTTCAAAGTACTTTGTTACATACTCATAAATCCCATATCTATCAAAGATTTTTGCCACGTCCGCACCGGAAAGGCCTTTGTCATATCGATACCGTTCCATGCAGTAAATTAGAAAAGTAGTTTCTTTACTCATTTCATGCTTCCTCCGGGTAATCATAGGACCCCGTTAATACTTCATCTTGATACATAGTATAAAGAGTCAGTGAGCTATAATGCCATAATTTTGATTTTTCATCTGAAAGTTCTCGATATAATTTAGACTGATAAAATCGAGAAATCGCTCTATTTTCTTCTATGTTACTATTCTGAAGAATATGCTCCATAATAGGTGGAACAATAATAGCAAGCATGGCACTAAACTGATTGTCGTTCATACCAGTTCCCTCCTCTCAAAATGCAGATACTGTAAGGACTTATCTGTAGCAAACACCAATTGATTATATAGCTTTCGAATTTTAAGAGCGGACAGTGTTTGCTCTTTGGTTAAAATTCCCGTCATGTATAATGCAATTGTGCGATATACATCATCATTCGCTACTGCACCATAAATTAAGTCATAATGCTCGCCCTGATACTTTCCCTGACGGTTTGCCGCTACATAGTCTAACCATTTCTCATCTGGAGATTCAAACCGAAGAAGGTTACAAGATGTGAACGCTTCATTTTCATCAACGGAATAGATATTGAGTGTGGGAACACCCGTATGTCTCCGTTCCGCCACTTTCTGTGCAAAATTTACAGCTTGGATACGATTGGTAGTAGTATAGAACCCGTATCCAAAATCCAAATAACGATTCTGGCGGATAAGTTTAGGTTTATCTACAGTCATATTGCTTCCATGATATACAATCATTTCCTTCTCCTTTATTTCCCGGAATCCTTGGAAGATGCATCTCCCGACACGTACGCTCCGTCAATAATCCAGGAATCATCATCCTGCTTCTTCAAGGTGAGCTGCAATTCCTGCTTGGCCGTGCCGGTGGCCTCCACCTTCTTGGAATATGCTTTTAGCACATCGGGAAGGATGTCCGAATATACTTTCTTCTGCAAGGCTTTCGAACCTTTCGATACGTATAAATCCGTCAAAGAATCCTTGTGCTTCGTCATGTAGGTGTCTGCGATTTTCTCTAGCTCTGAATCCACGTTGATATCCGCTAGCTTGTCCGGATTGTACCCGTAGGTGACGTTCACCTGCACGGTGGCCTTCTTATTCTTATCCTTAATCTCAATGTCCCCAATCTTATATTCGGTGATGAAATCTTCTTCCATCTTCTTCGAGAAATTATCCACGCTCTCACGGGTCTTCTTGCTGAGATCCTTTTTCTTGAGCCCGATGGATTCGTAGAAAACACCGGACAAATTCTCCAGTTCCCGAATGCTGATTTGATTCCGAACTTCGTCCGTGCTGTACTGGGTGGTCTCGGAGAAATCTCCGCTTTCCAGGCTAGACATGAAGCCGTCCGCCACTTTCTGAACCGCTTCCTTCTCCTGGTTGCTACAGGAAGGCAGCATCGTCAATGTCAATATTAACGTTATGATGAATGCAAGTTTTTTCTTCATACGCAATCCTTTCTATTTCGAATGAATATACTGCATTCTATCGCACATGGAGGGATTCGTCAACAAAGGGGGAGCTCTGGAATTCTATCAATGAACCTTGCAAAGCACCCTTATGACTCATCTCGCAAAGCATCAATCACGTTTAACTGTGTTGCTTCATATGCTGGTATTAAGCTAAATCCCACCACCAAAGAAAACGTAAATAACACAAACAGTATTATTGTTGACGAATAGAAATGCACACAATAATCGTTCATCAGAATCTGTCTTTGATAGTATGTATAACTGAGGCTCACTATTGCTGCAAGATATATTGCCATCATACTCGCAACAATTGCAACTATCGAATTCTCTATAATTAAGGAAACCAGGATATCTTTATCGTTTGCACCAACCACTCTTTTTATGCCGATTTCTTTTCTTCGATCAGAAATCGAGTTAAACATCGTTCCAAAAACGCTAATGCCCGATAATACCGATAACATGAGCAGCATGTACATTTTAATTTTAACAACGTTATACCACTCGATATTCTTGTTTAATTTTAAATCTTCTGCCGTTACACACTCCATATTCACGGTGATTTTTTCCATCAGTGTATCAATCTTTTTCTTATAGTATCTGTATTTCTTTCCATCTGGATAAAATACATAATTATCTGTCCCTACACAATACTCATCGGGCAGAACATTCTGCGGGATGAACGCTGTGACAAGCACCTCGCTATTACTATTATCGTTCATTGTATTTTCTTTTAAATTTTTGAAGTACTGATTATTGTACTGTTTTTCTCTCAATAATGGTTTGAAAACTCCTACGATTTTGAAAAGGCTTGTATTCTCCCCATAACATAAAACAACATTAGTCCCTAAAGCATCTCTTGCTTTCATCCCTAGCAATGCACAATATTCTTCGCTTATCACTATTTCCTTGTCTTCTTGAAATTGCCTTCTTCCAGCTATCATTTTAAACGAATCAAAATATGCACCCGGTGTGCCATCTGGATCCGAGTCAAAATAATCCATTCCATTATGAATTTTGTTACTGGGAATTGCCTGTACTGCCAGCAAATTATAAATCAAAGATACCGTTCTTCCACTTTTGCTTTCTAAATTTCCACTGGCATCGTATCTTTGAACTGTCTGTATATCCTTCGATGCAATTTCTTCCTGTAGGGTTTTCATATTTGAATTATCCGAAAACATCACTGGAATGCAATTCTTTGGAATTTTGTTGCAATTGTTCACATATGTAGCATAACCGAAGTCCAAATATAAAGCCGCTACTAAGAACAACAATACACTAGTTCCTATCGTCAACGATGTAAATATATTCTTCTTAATATTAACCTGATAGCATCTAAAAGCATGATGGAATATTCTTCTTATTCTTTTATTTCTCATATATTTTTCCGTTGATTAACTGTACTTGCCGTGTTGCGCTTTCTGCAAATTTATTGTCATGAGTCACAACGACCACAGTTTTTCCAATTTTATGGAGTTCTTTAAAAAATTCTTGCACAATGTTTCCATTCTCCGAATCCAGATTTCCTGTCGGCTCATCCGCCAAAATTATACTCGGATTTAAAATAATACTTCGTATCAACGCAACCCGTTGCTTCTCGCCGCCTGATAACTTGCTTATGTCCTGATTCATATTTTTCTGAATGCCAAAATATTTAAATAACTCTTGCATCCTCTCCTCAATGCGATTGACTTCTTTGACTGAATAAATATACGGAAGTAGCACATTCTCCCTTGCAGTAAATTTCGGCAATAAGTTAAAGGATTGAAATACGAATCCAACGTTTTTATTTCTGTATAAATCAACTTCTTTTTTACCGTCAAGTGCTTTTCCTCTGTATATCAATTTACCTTCATATTTTAAGTCTAATCCTCCCAGAATATTGAGCAATGTGCTTTTCCCTGACCCAGATGCTCCAACAATTGACATGTAGTCGCCTTCATGCACCGAAAGATTTACATGATTCAAAATATTCTTTTCATATTCTTTTGTAACGTTTTTGATTTCCAGTATTACTTTCATTTGTCATTTTCTATATTTTTCGATTCTTCATTATCAGTGGATTCATCTGTGCCAACTTCTGCATTCGTGCTTTCGTTGTTTTCAGATAGTACATCTTTATCATTTTTAACGAACAATTGCCCTTTACTGATTTGCTTTTCTCCTTTTGTTGCAATCACTTCCACTTCTCTATCTCCAACAATTCCAATTTTCACCGGTACTTTTGTAATTTCCTCATCGTTATATAACTCCACATAATATCCACCACCCGAAGAAAGAAAAAGGCATTTTCGATTAAGGATAATAATTTTTTTCTTTTTAAGTCCTGTTTTTAATTTAACTTCAACTTGTGAATTCAACAAATAATCTCCTTCGGGTACCGTATAATACGCATTAAAGGAGAGACCATCCGAAGATGCCTGATCCGCCTTTATGAAATTTCCCTTTATTTTTTTTACTTCACTTGTTCCGACATAGGTTGATTTTCCAATTGCATCATAGTATTTTGCCGGAACCTTAACGGCTATCCTATCTACATCATTACTTTTTATAAAAATTGAAACATTCACTCCATTTTCTTTTATTGTTGAGACCACGCCAGCTGCAGCAGAGTAGATTTTTTTACCATTTGCTTCTGCAATGCATTCCCCTGTTTCTACATAATCTCCTTCTTCCACTAGAATTACGGGTTCTGAAGATTTGGATTTAATACGGTTTTCAACTATAACACTGGAATCAAAGATTCCATTCACTGTTATTGTTTCCTCTATCGCTCCAATATGGGCCTCCTCGGTATCAACCTCTGATTCTCCTGATAAGTCGTCGGAATACGATAGATTCGGCATTGTCACTATGGAAACAACCACTATCGAAACCAACGGAACCAATAGAATTAATATTCCAATACAATAGGCTATGCTTTTTTTCGCTCTTTCTTTGTTCATCGCTTTTCCCTTATTAAAGAAGAGGTGGAATTGTCTCCACCCCTTTTGATCGTTCCTACGCTTTCGTTAAATATTCCTTCAAGGCTTTTGCAACGTAATATTCCCCATCCACAAATGATGGTTGATATATTAGTTTTGATGCTTTTTGCCCATCATTGCCCTCAATAGACAGCAGCAAGCTAGAAACATAAGCATCTATAGACTTTGTATCCGCCGTATACCAATAGTACATATAGGATTCTACAGATTTATTCTTGGATACATCTTCCAATCGTGGGCTACTGTCTGCTTCTCCTGATACACTAATATTCTTTTCACTAAGTTCATTTTCATTTAGAATTTTAATTCCATCGTTAAGCGAGTATAGCTGCACAGATTTCAAATTCTTTTTTGTTTTTCCCTCGAAATCATAGTACCCTGCTTTCGATAATATCGAATTAGAGAGACTCCCGTTCGTTACAGAGAAATCAAATAACTTATCACATTCCGCTTCTGTGAATTGATGGTTCTTCACCATACAAATATTGAATTTGTTTACATCGTAAGTTAGATTTATGGATGGAATGGATAACTTTTTCACCTCTACATCGGAGGCAATTTTATTATCATATGTCATAAATATTGAAATTACATATGTTGAGTCAATACACTTATCAATGTAGCTTTCCGCTTTTTCTTTATTTTCTTCGGTTATTGCATGTGCTCCATAGCTCTTTTTTACCATTTGCAAAATTTGCTTCTTATATTCTTCATTATTATCAATACAATCCGACAACTTCTTCTGAGTGACACTCACTTGCATGCCATTCAAAGTATCCACATTTCTTCCTTCCAAGAAAGCATCGTCGCCCACAGTATATCCGGTATCCTTAATACCTTCTAGAATATTGTCCTTTGAACATAACCGATAAAAAGGAAGAGATATGCAAATATCTGTTCCACTTTTTTCCGTTGGAACAAACACGGAATAATTTACATTTGAATCGATTGATAAGTTCTTCAGGTTTTTTCGTGCAATAACCCACCACGATAAACCAATCATCACTACGGCCACAATAATTCCTACGACAATCGTCCTTTTGCTATTTCTTTTGTTTAATCCAAGCATAGTATACTCCTGTATCTGATTGTGAACTTGCAGTTTCACATCCGGTATTGCTACTAGTCGATGATTTGACTTTCTTCCACTTTCCACGGGTTCTTTTATAATAAGTTTTCTTTGTTATCCCCTTCAAATCAAGCATCTTGCCTTTTGCAGCATAATGATAATATCCTGTTGGCTCATTTTTACCAAGCGGCTGACTAACAGATTGTGAAGTTGTCATTGAACACTTATAGCCCATCGATGCGGCGGCCCCTTCTATGGTTCCGCTCGTTGAACCACTTATCTCTATCGTTTTGCTCGTTGTCAATGTCACAGTCGGAGTATCTGCCTGTCTTTTTTTGTGATAGTAATTATCGGTTACGCTATACGGAGGCGTGAACCAGGATCGCCCCTTATAGTATCTTTTCTCCGTAAGAATTTTTTGAGCTGGGCTAACATCTACGCTACTTCTCTTTTTCTTGTAATTCCATTGACTTGAATTAGTATGAGTTGCTTTCCCCGTAAATGCCTTTTTCTCCGTTTTCCCTGCAAAAACCGCAGTGGTCGATGCTACAAGCATCACCAACGCTAATATCGCTGAAACATATTTTTTCATTGAACACCTTCCTCACTGTAAGTTACATATATTGCATATCCCTCTTTTAATCATCACTTGCGCAAGAAGATGAAAACTGTAATAATATTATATATATATATGTGTGTGGTCAAGACAGTTTTGTTAAATTATGTAAAATCAATGAAATTTTGTTCGAATTTACGCATATTTTGGGTTTAAAACATTACTATCATTCTAAATGAAATCATCCCACAACTCTGCATAGCAAAAGGCCTGCCTCCGAACGAGACAAGCCTTTCTACATATCTTTCTTTGTATTACTTATTTCTATGCTCTAAGAGCTTCTTTTCTCCCAGGCTGCTGATGGGATTTAATCCCAATTCCTCGGACATTTGTAGGGACGCATCCACACATTTATCGAGATTAACATCACACTCGATATCCATCTTGTTCAAAAGATTCACGAAGTCTTCCGTGGGGATGTTCCCTTTGGCATTCGGAATCACAGGACAGCCACCCATACCCGCCAGGGATGTGTCAAATCGGAAGAACCCCATCTCCATGGCTTTGCAGCAATTTGCCAGCCCGAATCCTTCGGTGTTATGAATGTGAAGGGTTACCTGTTCCGGTAAAAGCACATTACGCACTTCCCGAAGAATTTCTTCGGTATGCACGGGATCGCTTCGTCCCGCAGAGTCCGCCAGGCCGAAATTCTGAATCCCCAGTTCCAGGCCTTTCTTAATATACCGAATGGTTCTCTCTACCGGAGTTACATCGCCAAAGGGGGACCCGAACACCGCCCCCAGTGCCATCCTCACTTCAATCTTCGAGACGGACATCATCTCCTCCAGATTGTGGAAGGCTTCTTCTTCCGTAACCCCAAAGCCTCTTCCGAATCTCTCACTCACCGAAATGAAGAAATCGGCTTTAGGGATGCCACAGTCTCTTGCACGAAGAAGATTTTCCCGGTTTCCCACAATTGCATTCAGCACCACACCAGCTTGTTCTGCCGCTGGAAGCACCGCTGCACACAGCTCTTCCATATCCTGAAACTGCCGTATCAGAAGCGGATTGTTTTCAAACACCCCGATTTCTAGTTCCTTCGCTCCACAATCAATCATTTGCAGAATCTGTCGAACTTTCCATTCTGTCGGCAAGATTCGCGGAAATTTCTGCCACCCGTCTCTGGGTGCCACTTCCTTCAAATAGACTTTCTTCGGATAACTCATGTCGAACCCTTTCTATTTTTACCCCAGGTAGAGTACCGCTGCGCATACGATGAAACAAGTCACCATCCAGAGTCCCATCACGGCAATACCCTTGGTCCAGACGAACTTGTTCGTAATGTTCTCCTCATTGAACAGCAGAACCGCCTGTCCCGATGCGGCGCAAGTAAGGTACGCAATCTGTGCACTGGTGCTGATGGCCACCGGAAGGATTGCCACCTGATACCCCTGGGACAGAAGCGGGGCGGAAAGGGAAGCAATCAGTGCACTCATAATGTACATGGTGGCGGTGTTGGAGAACAGGTTGGTCAGAATGGTGGTAACCACGACCGCGATTGCCAGCAGAATCAGTGGCGATGTTGCGGTTAGGGATTTGCCCAGTGTCTGAATCAGCCAAGCTTTAACACCGAAATCATCGGAAAGCAGCTGTCCGCCGATTACCACCAACGCACCAACGACCAGGGCGATTGGCCAGCTGATGCCTTTGCTGAATCCTTCATTGAGATCCAAGATTGGTTCTCCATCCACGTGAATCAGTGCCAGTACCACTAAAATTAATGTGCCAAAAATAATATTGCCCATGCCTTTCAATTCCGACAGGAATGGAATACCCTCTGGAACAAATCCAATAAAGAAGGTGTACGCCGCAAGAACCAGGAATCCGATGAGGGGAATTGCCTGCTTTTTGCTGAGTTTCGCATTCTCTGTTCCCAGAATTTCTATTAAGTTCACATCGGTGAAGCAGCTCATATCGCAGCGGAAGATGAACTTCATGGCAAACAGGTATACCAGTATGAACACGGCGATAATGAAGAACGAATAGATTGAAAATGCAGAGGATGAAATCTCAACCTTAAGCGCATCCATAAAGAACTGAGCATTGGCCCAGTGCAACGCGTTCATCTTCCCCATCAGATTTGCGCCTACGTTGATGGTGACAAAGCATCCCAGATACAACAATCGTGCCAGATCGGAATTCAGATCAATCTTCACTTCCTCGCAGATACTCCGAAGAAGAAGGAAGCAGAGAATCAACGCACCGAACACCCCAATGAAGATGGAAGTGATGGCCATCGTCACCATAAGAACGGCAACTATCAGAAGCGGTCGATTCTGGAGACACTTACGGGTCAAAATAAACCGGGCGATGGTTTCTCCAGTTCCATCTCGGATGATAACATAACTGAGCACGTACAGCGTCATAATCTGCCATACCATGTAGTTGCCCATCACCGCTGCGATGACATCGTTGGGTGCAAAGATTCCATCAAATACCAGCGAACACATCGCAATCAAACCGGATAGCATCGGATCATTTGTTGTAAGCAGTGCAATGATGGTCCCGATGAATATCATCACAATCGTCACACCCTTCGGCTGAATTACGGCTGCCCACGGATGCACAATCTGCGGCATAATCAACATAAAGAATATTGCGGCAATCAGCCCAATCCAGTAAGTCTTTCCATATTTCTTATTCATTTTCTGTCACCTCGTTTCCTATCGCTTTCCGAATCGAAGTCGCGGTTTTCCTCAAATAATTCTGAATCACCGACTCTGGGGATCCAGACATAATCAACCGGATTACATCCTTGTCCATGGTTGTCGCCTCCTCGGGAGACATCACCATGGCGGTAAAAATTTTGTTTCGTTTCCTTGCCGCAGCCACCGCTGTGTCGATTACCCCCTGAATCTCCGGATGAGTCACCTGACCCGGTATTCCCATGGAAACCGAAAGGTCGAACATTCCCACTCCCAGCGCATCGATTCCGTCTGTGCTGATGATTTCTTCCATTTCACGTACTCCATTGGTATTCTCAATGGTGGCAATAACAAATAGATCTTCATTGAACTTTCGGTAATACACGTCTCCCGGAAGTCCGGAACTGTAGTAGTTTGCTCTTGTGAACGGGCAAGCTCCTCTTGTTCCTTCCGGATGGTAGTGGGTGAGCTGCACCAGTCGGCGTGCATCCTCTACGCTGGATACGTTGGAAACCAGAAGAGATGTGACGCCCAGGTCTAAAACCTGTCCGATGACCCTCTCTTCGATTTCTGGTATGCGCACCATCACCGCAAGATCCACGCTTTCGGCGGCCCGCACCATCTGAACCAAATCCCCGTGGGTGATGTGTCCGTGTTCGTAGTCGATGATAACGTAATCGAAATCCCGACACATTTCCACCAGCTCCGGAGAAGGAATCTGAACAAAGCACCCGCATAAGGTTCCCTTCTCTTGCAACAAATTCCGCAGTACTTTTCTCATATGCATCTCCTGTCTTCTATCGCATTAAAATTCTATGGCACCATGTATAGCTTTATATTAATACACGTGGTAGAATTACTGAAATGCATATATTTCGTATTAATTCATAACCAAAAGTTATATTTAAAATAGGAGTAAATCATGACCATCGAACAACTTCAATATTTTCTCGCGTTGGCTCAGTGTCGCAATTTCACCATGGCTGCGAACCAAATGTACATCTCTCAACCCGCATTAAGCAAAAGCATTTCCGCTCTGGAAAAAGAACTCCAGATGACCCTCGTGCTCCGGAACACCCGAGAAGTTACGCTTACTCCTGCCGGTGAATCCTTCCAGAAAACCTGCCAGAATGTTTTGATGGCCCTTCGCAGCGGCATCAACGAAGCGAATTCCAGTATCGGAAAAATCTCTGGGAAGGTACTCCTTGGGATTTCATCGGAGTTTCCAGAGGCGGCGATTTCTGCTTTTATCAACGAAATCCGAGAAGTCTATCCCCTCATCACGCTGGACATGAAATTCTATCGCCCCAACGGGCTCCTTCGAGCCATTGATAATAACACTTTGGACATGATTTTCACCTCGGATATGCCCCGGGATACCGATTTGGATTCGCTGGTCCTCTCCACCAATCGCCGATGTATCGTAATTCCGACAGATCATCCGTTGGCAAACCGGCCTAGCCTTACCTTCCAAGAAGTTCGTAACGACGGTCTGGTGCTGATTGACAATATGGTCTCTGGCTACGAACACGACATGGCGATTGAAACCGCCCGGGCCAACCGGTGTTCCCCGCATCTCAAAGCCATCACCCGATCAATTCCAGAAACTTTGATGCGTGTGGTCTGCCATCAAGGCATCACCATTCTCTCCGACAAATACCAGAATCTGACCTCGGATGTTGTGTTCATTCCTGTACCGGACGCCGAACCGATTCGAAACTATCTCGTGTGGCGAAAGAGTGAGAATGAATGCATCCGTGCGATTTCCGAACTGGCACAGACGTCTTATGAATCCAAGATGTCGGAAAAATAGCGCATAAGAAACAGCCCCTCAGCAGATATTCTGCTAGGGGCTGCTTCATTGCTAGTATGTATAACGTCTGTCGATTTTCTAGAATTTCAGTTTCGAGAACTTGTTCACCTTCGGGTAAGCTTTGTCCGAAAGATCGTTGGCCATCTTCTGGATAGCCTTCTTGTCCTTTGAGCTCAGCTTGGTTGGAACTTCCACGATAACCTTCACATACAGGTCACCATAACGTCCCGTCCGCGGGTTTTTAACGCCTTTGCCTTTGAGACGGAAATTGGATCCGGTCTGGGTTCCAGCCGGAATGGTGTAGCTATAGGTTTCGTTGAAGCCTGGTACGCTGACCTTGGCACCCAGTGCCGCCTGATCGAAGGTAATCGGCAAATCCAGATACAAATCGTCTCCATTTCTCTTGTAAGTGCTGTGGCTCTTCACATCCAATACGATGTACAAATCTCCATTCGGACCGCCGTTGGTTCCCGGTTCACCCTGTCCGCGAATCGGAATCACGCTGTCTCTATCCACGCCAGCCGGAATGTTAATCTTAATCTTAACCTTCTTCCGAACGGCTCCGGCTCCGTGACAATCTGGACACGGTGTATCGATAATCTGACCAGTACCGCCGCACTTGGAGCAGGTGGTGACGTTCTGAATCCGTCCGAATGGTGTATTGCTTACCTGGGTGACCTGACCGGTACCACCGCAGGCATCACAGGTATGCTTGGAGGTTCCCGGTGCGGTTCCCTCTCCGTTACAAGTCTTACACTTCACCATCTTTGTGATTTCGATTTCCTTCTCACAGCCAAAAATCGCTTCGGTGAATTCAATTGTCAGGGTCTTCTGAAGATCCCGTCCCTTCATTGGTCCGTTCCGACGCTGGGATCTCCGGCCACCGCCGAATCCACCGCCGAACATATCGAAGATGTCGCTAAAATCAAATCCGCCAAATCCATCGAATCCGCCGGCACCGCCACCGAATCCGGCATTCGGATCTACTCCCGCATGGCCGAACCGATCGTATTTGCTCTTCTTATCCGGATCCGACAGAACGGCGTAGGCTTCGTTGACTTCTTTGAACTTCTCCTCTGCCTCTTTGTCGTCAGGATTTCTGTCCGGATGGTATTTCATGGCCATTTTACGGAACGCTTTCTTGATTTCGTCCTCCGAGGCGCCCTTCTGAAGACCGAGCACTTCATAATAGTCTCTTTTTTCAGCCATTATTATATCCTTTCCCAGTTATGTATGAATAGTTGTAGCTGCCGGCCTTCGCCGGCAGCTTTTCTATGATACACAGATTACTTATCGTCGTCAACTACTTCGTAGTCTGCATCAACGGTGTTTCCGTTAGCCGCACCGCTGCTCTGCTGCGCATCCGCCTGTGCGCCCATGTCTGGACCAGCGGCACCTGCTGCTCCTGCAGCCTGCTGAGCCTGCTGTGCTTCCTGATAGATTCTGGTGGAGATTGGATAGAATGCCTGAGTCAGTGCTTCCATCTTGCTCTTCAAATCCTCGGTGGACGCGTTATTGTTCAGTGCCTCCTGCAGATCCTTCTTTGCATTCTCTACCGTGGTCTTCTCGGAATCGTTCACCTTGTCCCCCAGCTCGTTCATCTGCTTCTCGACTTCGAAAATCATGCCCTCTGCCTGGTTCTTGGTCTCGATTTCTTCCTTATGCTTCTTGTCTTCCTCTGCGTATCTCTCGGCTTCCTTGATCTTCTCGTTGATCTCATCCTCAGACAGCTTTGTGGAAGAAGTGATGGTAATCTTCTGTTCCTTGCCGGTACCCAGATCCTTGGCACTTACATTTACGATACCGTTGGCATCGATGTCGAAAGTAACCTCAATCTGCGGAATTCCACGAGGAGCCGGTGCAATGCCGGACAGCTGGAATCTTCCCAGTGTAATGTTGTCCGAAGCCATCTCTCTCTCACCCTGCAGTACGTGAATGTCTACAGTGGTCTGATTGTCTGCAGCGGTGGAGAAAATCTGACTCTTCTTGGTCGGAATAGTGGTATTTCTCTCAATCAGCTTGGTTGCAATTCCACCCAGGGTCTCAATGGACAGGCTCAGCGGAGTAACATCCAGCAGAAGTACGTCATTGACTTCACCTGTCAGAACGCCAGCCTGAATGGATGCACCTACTGCAACGCACTCATCTGGGTTGATACCCTTGAACGGCTCCTTCCCGGTAACTCTCTGTACAGCAGCCTGTACTGCTGGGATTCTGGTGGATCCACCAACCAGGATGACCTTGTCCAGGTCGGCAGCGGTGACGCCTGCATCTCTCATTGCCTTGTTCATTGGCTCAATAGATCTCTCTACCAGATCCGAAGTCAGCTGATCGAATCTTGCACGAGTCAAATCCATATCCAGGTGCAGCGGACCATCTGCAGTTACTGTGATGAACGGCAGGTTAATCTTCGTGGTCTGTGCGCTGGACAGTTCCTTCTTTGCCTTCTCAGCGGCTTCCTTCAGTCTCTGCAGTGCCATGTTGTCCTGTCTCAGATCCACACCGTGTTCCTTCTGGAAGGAATCAGCCAGGAAGTCCATAATCTTGTTATCGAAGTCATCACCACCCAGGTGAGTATCACCGTTGGTAGCCAGTACTTCGAATACGCCGTCGCCCAGTTCCAGTACGGATACATCGAATGTACCGCCGCCCAGGTCGTATACCAGAATCTTGTGGGAACCGTCTGCCTTGTCCAGACCATATGCCAGAGAAGCGGCAGTCGGTTCGTTGATAATTCTCTTAACATCCAGTCCGGCAATCTTACCAGCATCCTTGGTTGCCTGCTTCTGTGCATCGGAGAAGTACGCCGGTACAGTGATAACTGCTTCCGATACGGTTTCGCCCAGGTAGCTCTCTGCATCTGCTTTTAGCTTAGCCAGAATCATTGCGGAAATATCCTGCGGTGTGTACTGCTTTCCGTCGATTTCAACGTGATAGTTCTCACCCATGTGTCTCTTAATGGAAGAGATGGTTCTATCTGGGTTGGTGATTGCCTGTCTCTTTGCAGTCTCACCGACCAGTCTCTCGCCGTTCTTTGTAAATGCTACTACAGATGGAGTGGTTCTTGCGCCCTCTGCGTTTGCAATTACAGTCGGTTCTCCACCTTCCAGTACAGCTACACAGCTGTTTGTTGTTCCAAGATCGATACCAATTACTTTACTCATTTCTATTACCTTTCCTTTCGTGTAATTACTTCGTTACTGCGACCATTGACGGTCTGATTACTTTATCATTCAAAGTATATCCCTTCTGCAGGACCTTACTTACTTTGCCGCTTTCCAGTTCTTCGCTTTCCTCGGTCATCACTGCATTGTGCTTTGCCGGGTCGAAATCCTGACCTTCTGCTTCCAATTCTGCCAATCCGGATTTCTCAAGTTCTGTCTTCATCTGGGTAAAAATAAGTTCCATTCCCTTGGCATATCCCGCCGGATCATCCTCCGCACTGGCTGCCAACGCTCTCTCGAAATTGTCCAGCACCGGAAGAAGTTCGGTAATTAATTTCTCCGTGGCATACTCCCGAATGTCGTTCTTCTCTTTCGTCACGCGCTTCTTGTAATTCTGGAACTCCGCCATCAGGCGAACGTATTTCTCATTTCCATCTTCTGCCTTCGAATCGCCAGACTCTTCTGCGGTATTCTCAGGCTCCTTGGACTCTTTCGGTTCTTCCGTATCTGCGGTATCTTCCGCTTTCGTCTCCGCTTCAGAAGCCGGACCTGGCTTCTTTGCTTTCGCCGCCTCTTCTCGAGAAGTCTCCGGAGTCTGGTCTTTCTTCTGTTCTTCACTCATTCTTCTTGTCTTCCTTTCCATTGCTCAGCATGAAGGATTCGCTGAGGTTATTCGTCAGATATTCCATGATAGAGGTAACCTCTCCATAGTTCATTCTCGTCGGGCCGATGACACCAATCTTTCCCACTAACTTTCCATCCACGTGGTAGGTAGCGGTAATTACGGAACTGTTCTTCATGGCCTGTTCCGAGTTCTCATTTCCAATGGTGACAATCACACCGTTATCCCGGTTCAGAATATCCCGGGTGAACTCTTCCTTCCGGCTTACCAGTTCTAAGAAGGATTTCGCCCGATCCAGGTCGCTGTATTCCGGAATGTTGAAGATGTTCGTTAAGCCCTCCATATACAGGTTAACGTTCAGCATATCTTCCAGCGTTCGCATGAAGTTCGGCATAACATCTCCTGCCAACGCACTCAGCGCCCCCAAATCCGTTCCTACATCTTCGATGATGGAATTCTTCAGCACATCGTCAATGGTGTGACCCTTGTAATGATAGGTCATGGTCTTGCTGAGGATCTCCAGGGCATCATTGGTATACGCCACTCTGGTGCGAAGGGTGGTGTTGGTCACCTTTCCGCTATCCGCCACAATCATCAGGACAATCTTGTCATCATCGATGGGCAGCAGACGGATAAACTTCAGCGTATCCTGACTGGTGGATGGAGTCATGGCAAAGGACGCCAACTTCGTAATATCTGACAGCAGCTCCGCCGCATGTCGGATGGTGGCATCGAACTCATTCCGATCCACTTGAAGACGTTCGTTGATGGCCTTCTTCTCCTGTACCGTCAGGTTCGGCTTCTGCATCATGTTGTTCACATACAGGCGGTATGCCTTATCTGATGGAACACGCCCTGCCGATGTATGGGGATGAGTCAGGTATCCCATCTCTTCCAAATCCGCCATCTCATTTCGGATGGTGGCGGGGCTGACGCCGAAATCATATTTCTTCGCAATGGAACGGGAACCCACCGGCTCCGCGTTCTGTACGTAATCCGTAATAATCGCCTGAAGGATTCGCAGTTTTCGTTCTGTTAAATCCATTTTTCTGCCTCCTTCGCTTTCTCTGTTGTTAGCACTCATTCACATGGAGTGCTAACCAACTGTCTATAGTGTACTCTCACGCCCGAAAATAGTCAACGTCCATTTTGAACTTTTTTGTGTTTTTTCTGTGATTCTCCGGGAAACTTTTCCTTCATCTGTACCTTTCATTTCTCTTTTTACCGCGTTACAATACCTTATAATATATGTAAAGGAGAATTTCAAATGGATTACAAACGCATTCTGACAATACAGGACATTTCCTGCGTGGGCCAGTGCTCGCTGACGGTGGCGCTGCCGATTCTGTCCGCCTGCGGCCTGGAGACCGCTATTCTTCCATCCTCAGTGCTTTCCACCCATTCGGTGGGATTCCAGGATTTCACGTTCCGCGACCTAACGGAAGACATTCCTGCCATCGAACACCACTGGCAGAAGGAAGGCCTCCGCTTCGAAGCTGTGTACACCGGCTATCTGGGAAGTGCGGAGCAGATTGATATGGTAAAAGATGTTTTTACCAATCTATTGATACCGGGCGGAAAGAAAATCGTGGATCCAGCCATGGCGGACAGCGGACAGCTGTACCCGGCTTTCGACATGGATTTCGTCCAGGTAATGAAGTCCCTGGTGGCAGAGGCGGACATCATTCTTCCCAACATCACCGAAGCCGCCCTTCTCACCGGCTCGGAATACCGGACAGAATACGATGAAGCCTACATCGACGGCTTGGTGGAGGGTCTTCACCAACTGGGCGCGGACACCGTGGTCATCACCGGCGTCAGCTACAACAAGGAAACCACCGGCGTGCTAGTTTCGGAGAACGGCAAGAAAACCTATTACACCCACGAACTGCTGGACCGGGGCTGCCACGGAACTGGCGATGTGTACGCCTCATCTTTCGTGGGCGCTTACATGCACGGCAAAAGCGTCACCGAGGCGGCAAAGATTGCCGCGGACTACACCCTGTCCTGCATCAAGAACACCATCGACGACCCGGACCACTGGTACGGCGTCAAGTTCGAGCCTGTGCTTGGGGAACTGATTACTGCGCTGAAGTAAATGAATTCTGCAGTACTGGAAAAAAGAGCCGCACGGAAACGAGGGTGTTTCCGTACGACTTTTCGCATGGCGAAGATTTTTTTACATCACATTCTCTAGATTTCACCAGTGGCAGAAGACCGTTCCGAAGGGAAAGCCGCGAATCTAATACATCCTCCATAGCAGATTTCAGTGCTACAGATGAATGTATTTTAGAGAATTTGTAAGTACGAAACCATCATTATAATTGTTGATATATCTTACTATTTTCTTGTTTTTTTCAATACGCAACTTTGTAAAATTATATTGTCTCTCTTTCTTTTGTATGATAAAGTACATCTAAAGGACGACATTACAAACAAATCTCAACAAGTAATAAGGAGGTGATACCCGATGTATCTTGTTTCATTTTTGACATAACATCTTTCAATGATTACAAGGAGGTTCCCCATGAAAAAAATATTCGTATTAGCATTAATGTTTTCAATAGTATTCGCACCGAGTGTATATGCGGAAACTGCATCAGATAATATAAATATCTCTATTAAGAGTAACGAATTAAACCTAACACCTTCTGAAAAAAGACAAGTTTCACATGATGAAATTTTGTTCAAAGAAATGTCCATAGATACAACTCTTATTTCTGTAGATAAAGTTAAATCGATTAATGATATTACTTATAAACTAGATTATGGAGATGGGATAATAGAAACCGCTGTAATTGAGCAGCTAAGCTCTGGTGATATACGCATGGAAGTTTCTAGTGAAGACTCTCATGACATAATAGTTCAAAAGACGGATGGTACAATTACTATTGATGGAAACCCTGTTACTGTTGAAGAAAGAGACGTTATCCAGGATGGAACTGAACTCAATAGTTCTAACACTGACATTTCTGTCCAATCACAGTACGGACGAGGTTCAACCTATAAAACGTCTCCCTACAAAGGATCTGCATCTGATTACACAAAAAAAGTCAAGGTAATTAAAACCGCATCTGTTAAAGCAAGTAAAACTATTCGAAGCTTGACAATTACAGCAATCTCTACGATTTTAAAAAATTCAATTCAAGCTTTAGTACCAACAACTTTGCCAGTCAGTGTACTTACAGCAGCTGCTAAAAAGGTTAAACCTGCTGCAGAACGTAATGCTCCAACAAGCAAATACCTTTCTTATAGTTTAACGAAATATGCCTATAAGAATAATGGCAAAGTAGACAAATATTACAAATATTCTGGAAGTTATTATCCTAAGAAAGATTACGCTGGTGGAAAAATTGCTCATACCTTCTACGAATACAACGCCATCGGTCTATAGCGCAAAGGAGCGAATTATGAAGAATCAACCAGATAAGGCCTTATACTTTCGTGACTTTCGAATGGAACCGAGACACTTCCGTTATCTTGTCTTCAACGAGATTGGTTTCCTAATTCTGTGGATTTTTCTTCTGATTCTGATGTTTTCTCACTACGGAGATTATGTCATTTTCCACGGGACGAAGCCGTACACCATGGAAACCGCCGGAACGATATTCTATGATATTCCGAGCAACCTATGGTATTTCACCGACCTGCCCCTCATCGGCGCCCCACTTCTCACATTTGCGCTTCGAAAGAAGGAAGAGACGGAAAGTGCCTATCGATTCACTTCGTACATTTCCTTCGGGGTCAGTCTGGGAATGCTAGCCTACATGGTATTCAGCCTGTTATATTACGACCATACTTTCTATCAGTACACGAATTCCTATCAGGCTGTAACGAGCGTCTCTGGAAATTCCATTTCCTTCGTGCCGTTCCTGATTTTCCCGATTATTCTGGTAGCTGCACTGCTGATTCTTGCGGGCCTCCAACTCCACGAAATTCATCAGTGGCAGAAGACCGTTCCGAAGGGAAAGCCGCGAATCTAAGGTAATGAGCCTGAAATGCATATGAAAAAAAGACGGACACATCGCCCCGGTGTGTC
>JBNMGJ010000148.1:0-4794 GCA_050872185.1 Mogibacterium sp. | reverse complement strand
TTAATATTCCGTGGACATGTTATGAGGAGCAGAGGGCGATTGGGAATCAAATTTCCACCCTCGACCACCTCATCACCCTTCATCAGCGTAAGCCAATCCGTCTAGTTCGGAGAAGATGTCTGGAACAGATGACAACAACATCATCTATTCGTAAGTTAATATATAGTGTATAGAACACTTTGCACAGAAAGGAGAACTCTCTTGATTTTCAATAAGGAAGCGGATTTCGAAGAGGCATTGATACGGATTCTGTCCGAGAACGGATGGGAGAAGAAGGTGCTGAAGAATTATTCCGAGGAGGAATTGCTGCAGAATTGGGCGGATATTCTGTTTGAAAACAACAGAGATATTGATCGGCTGAACGACCAGCCCTTGACGAAGAGTGAGATGCGTCAGATTCTGGATCAGGTTGAGAATCTTCGGACGCCGCTCAAGCTGAATGGGTTTATCAACGGCAAGAGCGTTTCGATTAAGCGGGATAATGAGGCGGATACGCTTCACTTCGGGAAGGAAGTGAGCTTGAAAATCTACGACCGCATGGAGATTGCCGCAGGTTCCAGTCGATATCAGATTGTCCAGCAGCCGAAGTTTCAGGCGAAGTCCAAGGTGTTGAATAACCGTCGAGGAGATTTGATGCTCTTGATTAACGGCATGCCGGTGATCCATATTGAGCTTAAGAAGTCCGGGGTACCGGTAAGCGATGCCTGTCACCAGATTGAAAAATATTCCCATGAAGGGGTGTTCACCGGATTGTTTTCGTTAGTACAGATTTTCGTTGCGATGAATCCGGAGGAAACCCTGTATTTCGCAAATCCGGGACCGGAGGGAAAGTTCAACTCGGAATACTATTTCCACTGGGCAGATTTCAATAACGAACCGATCAATCGGTGGAGTCAGATTGCAACGACGCTGTTGTCCATTCCGATGGCGCATCAGATGATTGGATTCTACACAGTTGCAGACGATTCCGATGGGGTTCTCAAGGTAATGCGAAGTTACCAATACTATGCGGCGAATGCCATTTCGGACCGGGTGGCGAAGACCAACTGGGACGACTACCAGCAGCGCGGTGGATACATATGGCATACCACCGGATCTGGGAAGACGATGACCAGCTTCAAATCGGCGCAGCTCATCGCCAGCTCCAAGGATGCGGACAAGGTAATCTTCCTGATGGATCGGGTGGAGCTGGGAACCCAGTCCCTCAAGGAATATCGGGGCTTTGCAGCGGAGAACGAATCGGTGCAGGCGACGGAGAATACCAGCGTTCTAATTGCTAAGCTGAAGAGTCCAAGTCCGGCGGACACCTTGATTGTAACTTCCATTCAGAAGATGAGCAACATTAAGGATGAAGAGGGTGGACTGAATGCGGCAGATATCGATGTTATCAGCCGGAAAAGGTTGGTGTTCATCGTGGATGAGGCTCATCGTTCGACCTTTGGCGAGATGCTGAACACCATCAAGAACACCTTCCGGAGAGCGTTGTTTTTTGGATTCACTGGGACACCGATTCAAGAAGAGAACCAGAAGAAGCACAGCACCACCAGCAGCATTTTCGGAAACGAGCTGCACCGCTACAGCATCGCAGACGGAATCCGGGATGGAAACGTGCTGGGATTTGACCCGTACAAGGTGATGACCTTCAAGGACAAAGACCTTCGCCGCGTGGTTGCCTTGGAGATGGCCAAGAGCAAGACCGAGGCGGAAGCCTTGGCGGACCCGACGAAGAAGGAAGTCTATTACACCTATATCGATTCGGGCAAGGTGAAGATGGCCGGGTACCGAGACAAGGCAGGAAAATACATCAAGGGAATCGAGGATTATGTCCCGAAGGTACAGTATGAGACGAAAGAGCACACTGGGGCAGTCGTGCAAGACATTCTGGAGAACTGGAGTACACTGAGTCGCGGTGGAAAATTCCATGCAATTTTCGCCACCAGCAGTATTCCGGAGGCCATCCGTTATTACCGGATGTTCAAAGAGGAGAGCCCGGAGTTCAAGGTAACCGCCTTGTTTGACCCGAACATTGATAACCGGGGAGGGGCCATCTTCAAGGAAGAAGGGCTGGTGGAAATCATACAGGATTACAATGCCCGGTATGAGCAGGACTTTACGATTCCTACTTTTAGCAAAATGAAGAAGGACATTGCCGCACGGTTGGCCCACAAGAGACCTTACGAGCGAATCGAACGTCAGCCGGAGAAGGAAATCGATTTACTCATCGTGGTGGATCAGATGCTGACGGGATTTGACTCCAAGTGGATTAACACGCTGTACCTGGACAAAATCCTGCATTACGAGAACATTATTCAGGCATTCTCCCGGACAAATCGGCTCTATGACAAGCATGAGAAGCCATTTGGCGTGATTCGATATTATCGGCAGCCTCATACGATGGAGCAGTACATCGAGGCCGCATTGAAACTCTATTCCGGCGACAAGCCGCTGGGGCTGTTCGTTCCCCATCTGACGGAGAACATTGAGAAGATGAACGAGGTCTACGAAGAGATTCGGGGGCTTTTCGTGAATGCGGGAATGGAAGATTTCCAGAAGCTGCCGGAGGATGGAGAAACCCGGGCGAAATTTGCCAAAGATTTCAATACACTCAACGGATACCTGGAGGCAGCACGAATTCAGGGCTTTACCTGGGAGGAAGCCGGTGGGGTTGACGAGCGAACCGGGGAGATTGTGACCTCCAAGATTACGGAGGAGATGTACATGGTATTGGTTCAGAGATATAAGGAACTGGAACGAGGCGGCGGGAACGGTTCTGGCGATGATGTTCCTTATGATTTGGATTCGTATATCACGGAGATGGATACGGGAAAGATTGATCTGGACTACATGAATTCCAGGTTCCAGAAATTTCTCAAAGTGCTTCATCAGAAGGGCCGGGGAGCGGAGGAACTCAAGCGGGCGGAAAACGAACTGCACCGCACCTTTGCCACGTTGTCTCAGGAGGAGCAGAAATATGCCAATCTCTTTCTCCACGATATCGAGAGTGGGGACGCAGAGGTGTCGGAGGACATGACTTTCCGGGACTGCATCAACAGCTACATGGAAAGTGCTCAGAACGACCGAATTCATCAGGTGGCGATTTCGCTGGGGGCAGATGAGGCGCTGCTTCGAGAGATGATGAACCTGAATTTGAATGAGAAGAATATCAATGAATTCCGTCGGCTGGAGCAGCTGGAGAACACGGTAGACAAGGCCAAAGCCAAGGAATTCCTAGAGCAGATCGAAGGTCATCGAATTATTCCGCCAAAAGTATTTATCAAAATGGATAACTTCCTCCGAGAGTTCATCCTAAGCGATGGGAAGAATTTCCACATGCCGGAAGAGAAATAGAATAAGTATGGGAAGTCCAGAGGTGCTGTTGCATGAATGATGTGCGACAGCATCCTTTTGTTTCATCAGCGCACAATGAACCCTATGGAGGAAATTATGCTGAATACAATAGATAAGAACACTCTGTTCTACGATTACTACACGAAGTGGATTGCAGTATACAAGGAAGGGGCGATACGGGATGTTACTATGGATAAATATCGCCTGACCCAGTCCTGGATTCGGAGATTAGCGCCGGAGCTCCGTGTCTGCGAGCTCACCCGGATGAGTTACCAGAAGTTGCTCAATGACTACGCAGAGTTCCATGAACGACAGACCACCATGGACTTCCATCATCAGGTGAAAGGTGCCATTCTGGATGCGGTGGATGAAGGCTTGATTGAACGAGACCCGACTCGGAAAGCCATCATCAAGGGAAAGTCTCCAACGCTCAAGAAGACGAAGTTCCTCAATCAGTTTGAACTGCAGAAACTTCTGTCAGACCTGGATCTGGGTCCGGAATTGAACTGGGATTGGTTTATTCTTCTGGTGGCCAAGACCGGAATGCGCTTTTCAGAAGCCTTGGCGATTACGCCCAATGATTTCAATTTCGCAAAGCAATCCCTTTCCATCGACAAAACCTGGGATTACAAAGGGAGCGGAGGATTCCTTCCCACCAAGAATCGCTCTTCCGTCCGGCGAATTCAAATTGACTGGCAGCTAATCATCCAGTTCTCCACGTTGGTGCGAAATCTCCCGGAAGATCAACCCATATTCGTGTCGGGAAGGATCTTCAATTCCACCGTGAACGATATTCTTTCTCGCCATTGCAGGCGGACGGGGATTCCCACCATATCCATTCACGGGCTTCGGCACACCCACGCCTCGCTACTTCTGTTCGCTGGAGTGTCCATCGCCAGCGTGGCCCAGCGGTTGGGGCATTCCAGCATGACAACCACACAGAAAACCTATCTGCACATCATCCAAGAACTGGAGAATAAAGACGTGGATCTGGTGATGCGGTCGCTGTCGAGTTTGAATTAATACATACTACTTGCGCTGATGAAGGGATACAAAAACGCCCCCTTCGGAAACATTCGAAACGTTTTCCGAAAGGGGCACTTTTCTATTTCATCAGGTTGCAAATCCGGTTACTGAAAGCCACCGGATCATCAATCGGCATTCCTTCGATAATCAGGGCCTGATCGTACAGGAGCTCTGCGTAGTCCTGAACTTTTTCCTTGTCCTGGGATTCTACCGCTGCCTTCAGTGCAGCGAAGAAGGAATGATTTCCGTTCAGCTCCAGAATCTTGTCGGCTTTGATGCCGGCCGCTTCCTTGTTGCCGGTGAGCTCGGCCTGGGCCTTCAGCACTTTCTCCATTTCCAGGGAAAGGCCGTCACCAGAAGCGAAGCATACTGGGTGATCCTTCAGGCGAGTGGATAGGATGACGGAAGCTACCTTGTCGC
>JBNMGJ010000066.1:0-9133 GCA_050872185.1 Mogibacterium sp. | reverse complement strand
GAACTATGCACTTCGGTTTAATCGGAGCGCGCAGAATGTATTCCTCTGCTTCGCCAGCCTGTTTTTCTATGCCTTTGGGGAACCGGTTTTCGTGCTGGTGATGATGGCATCCATTGGGCTGAACTGGTTCTTCGGGCTTCTGGTACAGAAGTATAGGAATTACAAGCAGGTGAAGTGGATAATTGCACTGGATGTATTGATTAATTTGTCCATTATTTTCGTGTACAAATATCTGGGCTTCGTCCTGCGAAATTTGAATATGGCCTTTCACACCCATCTGAAGGTGCCGGAAATCGCTTTGCCGATTGGAATTTCTTTTTTTACCTTCCAGGCGATTTCCTATGTGATAGATGTATACCGGGGCCGAGGAGAGGCTCAACGGAATCTTCTCAATGTGGGACTGTACATTTCCTTCTTCCCTCAGCTGATTGCGGGACCGATTGTGCGGTATGAGACCATTGCGGATCAGATTCGGAATCGGAAAGAGAACGTGCAGGACTTCTCGGATGGCGTGGTTCGGTTCATTGTGGGATTAGGAAAGAAGGTCCTCATCGCCAACAATATGGCATTGATTGCAGACCATGTCTTTGGGTTCGGAAATGGAACAGTGCAGTGGTTCGGTGCGGACATTTCCCTGACTGCCGGTATGGCTTGGATGGGAGCACTGGCTTATACTTTCCAGATATACTTTGACTTCAGTGGGTATTCAGACATGGCCATTGGGTTGGGAAAGATGTTCGGGTTCCACTTCGATGAGAACTTCAATTATCCGTACATTTCCCGGTCCATCACGGAGTTCTGGCGGAGATGGCACATTTCCCTGTCCAGCTGGTTCCGGGACTACGTCTACATTCCTCTCGGTGGAAACCGAGTGAAGACAGAGGCAAGACATATCTTCAACCTATTCGTGGTATGGCTCCTGACGGGAATCTGGCACGGTGCCAACTGGACGTTCATCCTGTGGGGTCTGACCTATTTCCTTCTCCTAACCGTGGAGAAGGGCCTGGGCCTACACAAGGACTTCAAATCTGTTTGGATTAATGCCATCAAATATATTGTTACCATGTTCTTCGTGGTGCTAGAATGGGTGTTGTTCCGAGCAGACAGCCTCTCTGACGCCTTTCACTATATCGGATGCATGTTCGGAACTAACGGATGGGGCCTTTCAAGCCCGGGGATTTTCTATCTGACCCAGTATAAGTTCTTCTGGTGTGCAGCGATTCTGGGATCCCTTCCATGGATTCCAGCGTTGAAGAAGCGAATAGAGGCAGGGAGGCTCTCGCCCAAATTAAGTTACGCAGTGGATGTGATTTCCGGTGGAGCACTGATTGGAATTTTGCTGGTATCCGTATCCTACATCGTTATCGGAAGTTCTAATCCGTTCATCTATTTCAATTTCTAGAGAGGGGGATGAGGGTTGAAAAATAGAATAATCGCAATTCTGTTCGTTCTCTTTATTTTTACCTGCGGAATTGTAACGGTGAGAAATTCGGTGGAATATGTGGAACATCCGGAGAAACAGGTGGCCACGGAAGCGTTGGTCAATGAAATTCCGGATTCGGATAAGGGATTCAATAAGGAGACCTTTGATTACGCTTCGAACCTGGTGACAGCAAATTATGCCTACCGAAACAAGTGGATTAATGGCAATGGACTATTCCAGAAGATGATTGGAAAGACTGGGGATATTGAAAAAGGCTGGTATCGACTAGATAACGGACAGCTTATGTATGCATTGAATAAACAACCGGATTCGGTGTTGAATCAATATGCAGAAAATGTAACGGAGCTTTCCGATTATGCGAAGAAACACAAAATTAAATTTCTTTATGTCGAGCTTCCCTATAAGGCAGAGGATTCCTCAGCATTTCCAACAGGCGTAACCGATTATGCCAATGCGAATGCAGATAGAATAACGAAAAATCTATCGAAGCAAAATGTGAACGTTCTGGATTTGAGAAATCGAATCAATGAAACTGGAAAGTCTCGATCGGAATTATTCTTCCAGACGGACCATCACTGGAAACCACAGACCGCTATCTGGGGAGCGGGTGAAGTCTCTAAAGAACTGACGCAATTGGATTCGAACTGGAAAGATATTCCGGAATTACGAAATATGGATAATTATAGGACAGAGAACTATAAAAATCAGTTTTTAGGATCCTTAGGAAAGAAGATTGGATCAACATATGATGGCACAGATGACTTCAATCTGATTCTGCCAAAATTTGAAACAGAATATGATTACGTGTCAATTAAAGGGGAAAAAAGAAAACACCAAGAGGGATCGTTTGAGGATACTTTGATTTATCGAAAAAACCTGAAAAAGGATTACTTTACAGTGAATACCTACGTGACATATGGAGGTGGAGATCATCCCATGGACATCGTCACAAATAAAAAGGCGAAGAATGCGAAGAAAATTCTGCTGCTGAGAGATTCTTTCTCTTGTACACTAATGCCTTTTTTATCTTTGTATACGAACCAGATTGTAACGATGGATTTAAGATATTATAAGGAAGAATCGGTGTATAGTTACCTGGAGAAGCATCCGGATATCGATACGGTGATTGTGGCATATAATCCGAGTGCGATTTCGGAGCAGCAATATACGTTTGATAAGGTGACTCATGAGTAATGTAATTAAGAAAGTAATTTCAGCAATATTATATATCCTGTACTATTCGGTAATAACGGCACTGCTGTATTTTGTGGTAGCCGGAAGGGCATTGACGGACTGGTACGATGAGACTTTCGGAACCCGTTTTCGAGAAATCGTATATACTTTTAATCTGGGATTAACGGGCGCGGACACGAGCTTCATGAATGAAGCCGTCAAAGAGTGTCAGCCGGATTTAATCAAGGCCACGGTGATTGTAGTGTTACTGATTCTGGTGGATGTTCTCCTGTTCCGAAGGGTGGGCATGAAACGGGTGACGATTACGCCGGAGGACAAGGGACGACACGGTATTCGGATGAGCGGAACCAAGCACCGTGGGGAGATAGTCGGAGTGCAACGCGTATGGAAGCGGAGTCCTCTTGGGTACATTCTGAAAGGAACTTATCATATCGCAATCCTTCTGATCTGCATTCTGTTGGCAAAACCGGTATATGCCTACGCCGACCAGGTGCTGGAGGTATCGGATTTCGTCAAATCCAAGCTGACGTATACGAAAATCTATGACACGGAATACGTCAATCCCAATAAGGTGAAGATTACCAATACGAAGAGTAATAAGCGAAATGTAATTATCGTCTATATGGAGAGCATGGAGACTACCTATGCCTCCAAAGACTTAGGGGGCTCCCAGAATCGAAACCTGATGCCGAACCTGTATCAACTTCAGAAGGATAACATCGCATTTGGAGACAAAGATGGAATGAAAGGCACCCATAATCCGGTGGGAACTACCTGGACCACGGCTTCGCTCCTGACCTCTTCATCGGGAATTCCATTTGCGTTTAACATTGGAATGAACAAGAACGAGGGAAGTGACTCCGATTCTGGCGAGTTTGCAAAGGGAGGCACCACGTTAGGGGATATACTTGCAAAAAAAGGCTATAATCAGGAGTTCATCTGTGGTTCGGATTCCACATTTGGACGAAAAAAGAAACTATTTGAAGAACATGGCGATTATAAAATATTTGACTATTACTCCGCCATCGATGCTGGATACATCGACAAGAATTATAAAGTATGGTGGGGAATGGAAGATCAGAAGATGTACGGAGCGGCGAAGGATGAAATTCTGAAGCTGGCAGATAAAGGAAAACCTTTCAACTGTACACTTCTGACGGTAGATACGCATCATGTAGGGGGGTACAAATGTTCCATCTGCCCATCGGGTAATGGTAGCAAGACGGCGAACGTTGTGGCTTGTGCGGACCAGCAAGTAGCGGATTTCGTGAACTGGTGCAAGCAACAGAGCTTCTACGACAATACCACCATCGTTATTCTGGGAGATCACCCGCGAATGGACAAGAGTCTGGTGAAAGGTGTCGATAAAGTAGACCGAGAAGCCATTGATGTGTTCATCAACACGAAATCCCCGTACACAAAGGTGAATCAGAAACGGACTGCTGCAACGGTGGATCTCTTCCCGACGATTCTGTCCGCCATGGGGTATTCCATACAAGGAGATAGGCTGGGACTGGGAACCAATCTGTTCTCACCGAGCAAAACCCTGGCGGAAGAGATGGGATACGACGAATTCAACAATGAGCTGGGAAAGAATTCTCGGTTCTATCATAGGCATTTTAAATAGGAGGAAAAATGATGAAAAAAATACTAATTACTGGTGGGGCAGGATATATCGGTACTCATATTACAGTAGAACTATTATCGGAAGGCTATGAAGTAGTAATATATGATAATTTTTCCAATTCGTCAATGGAATCTATAGCAAGAGTAGAGAAAATAGCGGGTCGAAAAGTTTCGTTATATAAAGGGAATATACTGGATTGCGAAAAATTGGACAAAGTGTTTAAGAAAGAAAAAATAGATGCTGTAATACACTGTGCAGCGTTGAAGTCTGTAGGGGAGTCCATTCAAAAACCGTTACATTATTATCAAAATAATATAACTGGAACATTGGTACTGATGAATGTTATGCAACAAAATAATGTGAAAAATATTGTTTTTAGTTCATCAGCTACGGTATATGGGACTCCAGAAAAAATGCCAGTATCCGAAGATGTTCCGACCGGACGTTGTACGAATCCATATGGTTGGAGCAAGTTGATGATGGAGCAAATTATGACAGACATTCAAATGGCGAACCCAGATATGAATGTCGTTATACTTCGATATTTTAATCCAGTTGGTGCACACGAGAGTGGACTTATCGGGGAAGATCCGAAAGGAATTCCAAATAATTTGATGCCGTATATTGCACAGGTTGCGACAGGAAGATTAAAAGTTCTTGGAGTATTTGGAGATGACTATGATACACCAGATGGTACAGGTGTAAGGGACTATATACATGTTGTTGATTTAGCAAAGGGACATGTTAAGGCAATAGAATACATATTTACAAATCCAGGAATAGATATAATTAATTTAGGGACTGGAGTAGGATACTCTGTCCTCGATATGGTAAAGGCATTTAGCAAGGCCTGCGGACAGTCAATACCTTATGAAATCAAGCCACGAAGAGATGGGGACGTTGCTACATGTTATGCCAATCCTGATAAAGCAAAGAGAATTTTGGGATGGGAAGCAGAAAAAAATTTAGATGATATGTGCAAGGATGCTTGGAATTGGCAGATTAACAATCCAAATGGATATGAAAAATAGGATAAACTAATTCAAAATACATTGATTAAAATGTGATAATATATATGCAAGGGGGAGTATTAATATTATGGAAAAAAAAGCACAGACGATAAAAGCCAATTCAAATGATTCAAGGAGAAAATGGCAATACAGAGTATCATTGATTGTTCCGATTTATAACATGGAAAAATATCTTAAAACGTGTTTTGATTCGATTCTTCATCAGAGCATAGATTATCGGGATGTTGAGGTATTAATGATTGATGATGGCTCAAAAGATCATTCATTAGATATAATGAAGCAATATTCTAGGAAATACGCTAATTTCAAAACTTTTACAAAAGAAAACGAAGGATTGTCAAAGACTAGGAATTTTGGAATTAAACATGCAACAGGAAAATATATAATGTATTTGGATCCGGACGATTACTTTGGAAAAGATACGATTAGAAATGTATGCGATTTTTTTGATAATCACTACGATGAAGTTGACGTGGTGACTTATAAAATTATTCCAATTCGAAACGGAGTAGAACAAAAATTACATTTCAGGTATGAAATTCTAGATGAAACGGGAATATATGATTTAAAGGAATTGAACAATTCCTTCATTTGCCATACCAACGTGAATACCTGTGTAAAGAATAAATTTGCTGATAATGTTTTATTTTCTGAAGTAAAAGGCTTCAGACATGAGGATCAAAAATACAATATTGATACGTTAAGAGAAAAAGAGAAAATTGGATATTGTGAAGACGCAGAATATTATTACATTAGACAAAGCAATAGTATTACAGGCACGGTTTTCCACGCATACTATATTTTCGAAACAACAATGAAATTCTGGGAAGCAGAGTTTTCAAAGTATTCTGATCATGTTCCGTACTACATTCAAGCACTGTTTTTTAGTGATATCAATTGGAAAATGAGATCCAATATTCTTTTACCATATCATTATGAAGGTGAGGAATATGTTAATGCGTGCAATAGAATCATTTCACTACTGAAAAAATGTGATAATGAAATCATCATTAATCATCCCAATGTGAAAAAAGAACATGTGCTTTTTTGGCTTAAGAAAAAGGAGCCAGATAATCTTAGTGTGCTATTTAAAGATACTGGTATTGATGTTATTTGCGGAGACGATGTAGTAACTTCTGAAAAGAAAATTGCACTGACTTTAGAGTACCTTAGAATAAAGAATAACGTAGTTAGTATTCATGGAATTTTGAAACCGTTATATACTAGTGTAAAGAAAGATGTTCAATTAAAACTGATTGGTAATGATGGGGAATATATACTTCCAATCAAAATGAGAACGAGCGCATTAAGTATGTTCAAAACGCATGAGGTGACGAACGATTTTTATTTTTTCAAATTAGACATAGAAATTGATAAAGTTAAAAACTTTAAATTTGTGGTGGATGCTGGTGGAAATGAATATTCAACAGATATTCACTACAGCAATAGAATTCCATTTAGACACAATAAAAACGGACTTTTCGTGAGAAATTCGACCGAGGTTAGATATGGGAAAAAGAAAAATCTGTTTGAGTTTAAAACGCTGACAGACCTTGAACGGAAGCGGCGAAGTGTAGGCCTGTTTCGACGAACGGCGAAAAACGATGTTTCTTTTGCAGTGCAACAATTGCGATTAAGCGCGAAAAAAAGACAAAGTCCTGAAATTTGGTTATATTACGATTGTAGGGGATATGCAAGGGATAATGGATATTTTCAATTTGAGCATGATGTTAAGAAGAATGATGGGGTTCAACGGTATTATATTTTAAATGATGACAATTTTGCGAAAGCAAAAAAGTCGTTCCCAAAAGAAATCCAGGGAAGAGTTATCAAGTTTGGATCTGCAAAACATACAAAGTTATTTTTGCTAGCAAAATATATTATTACTGCTTTTGCAGAAAGAGAAAATCTATTGCCGCTGACAATGAAAGAGTTTAAGAAATATAGTCAAATTCTAGATTTTCCAGAAGTAATATATTTACAGCATGGGATATTGCATGCACATGTACCTTGGAAGTATTCTATTGATAGAATAAAGATTGACAAAGAGGTAATATCCTCCACATATGAAAAAAACAATTTAATAAGAAATTATGGGTTTTCAGAAGATGAACTAATACCAGCAGGTATGCCAAGATATGATTATGTAAATCACACCCAGCAGCCGAAGAAAAAGATTCTTTTTGCTCCTACATGGCGTAATTATCTGGTAAAAAGGAATGGAGACGAATGGGAATACTCGGAAGAAAAGTTTAAGAAATCTAAATTCTACAAATCTCTATTAGAATTTCTTAATGACGATAGGCTGGATAGTGCACTGAAAGCATACGGATATTCTTTGGACTTTAAATTGCATCCTATTTTCAGAGGGTATAGTGATTGCTTCCACCCTAAGTCAGAAAGAGTGAATGTCGTAACGAATGATATAAATATTGCAGATTACGAAATATTTATTACGGATTTTTCGTCGTTCGTGTTTGACTTCGTGTATTTAAATAGAAAAGTAATCTATTTTATACCAGATTATGACTTTTTTATGTCGGGTATGAACGGATATAGTGAATTGGATCTTCCTGTCGAAGATGGATTTGGACCATTTGTTCAAGATGCAGAAAGTGCAGTGAATACACTAGTTAAAACATTGGAAGGAGAGGCTTCTCCAATTTATAATAACAAATTGGAAGAATTCTTCTTATTTAAGGATAATCATCAGAGGGATCGCATATATAATGCATTGAAATCAATGAAATAGAATGTGATTGATAGCAAATACTTGCTTAAGTGGACTTTGCAAAAAGAATATTGAAAACGATAGCTTAATAAGCTATAATAAATTGGTTTATAATGATAATGAAAAGGTGAATTTATGGGTAGATTTTTTTCAAATATCAAGAAATATCATAAGTACGCTGTCCGGAGTGCGAAGGCCGAACTGAAGAGTGAGGTAGCGGATTCTTATCTGAACTGGCTATGGTGGATTATCGAGCCAGTGTGCTTCATGCTAATCTATACTTTTATCTTTGGTTACGTATTCCACAACAAGACACCGTACTTTGCGTCTTTCGTATTCGTGGGATTGACGGCGTGGGATTTCTTCAATCGAATGGTAAAAGGAAGTGTAAATCTGATTGTCAGCAACCGGGATCTTGTCAAGAAGGTATATATTCCGAAATACATTCTCCTATTGGCGAAGTCCTATACGTATCTGTTTAAGATGGGAATTTCCATGGTGATTACCTTCTGCCTGATGGCGGCACAGGGGGTACATCTCAGTTGGCATATCTTGTTCTTTATTCCGATTACGATGATTCTGTACGTACTGACTTTCGGCATCGGGATGATTTTGATGAATTACGGAGTCACTATCAATGATTTGAACAATTTGATTAACGTGTTCCTGAGAATGGTATTCTATCTGTCTGGTGTGTTCTACAATATTAATGAACGCTTGGCTGGAATGCTGTGTACCATTCTGCTTCGAGCGAATCCGATTGCCATGATTATGAGTGAATTCCGTTGCACGATGTTGTACAATCAGATGCCGAGCTTCAAGTGGCTTGGAATCTGGCTAGTTATTGCGCTGATTTTGAACGCAATCGGTATCCACTTAATCCACAAGAATGAAAACAGCTATGCGAAGGTGATCTAATGAGTGATAATGAAAAGAAAATAGCTTTAAGTGTCCGGGATTTGCATATCTGCTACCGCGGGCTGAAGAAGACATCCATTCGGTCTGGATGGATGCATTTGAAGGATAAGGTCGAGATTTTTGAGGCCCTCCAAGGCGTCAGTTTCGACCTGGCAGAGGGAAAAATTCTTGGAATCATCGGAAAGAAT
>JBNMGJ010000152.1:0-4635 GCA_050872185.1 Mogibacterium sp. | reverse complement strand
TGGCATATGCGTTTTTGGTGATTGTATATTTCGTTCAGAGCAAGAGAGCCAGAGCGTAGAGGAGGTGCAATATGAGTTTTCTAGATAATATGGCAAGGAAGATTGCCGAGAAGCAGGTGGAGATGGAAGATCGGCGTGCCCGGATTCGGGCCGAGCGAGAGGCACAGCGAATGCAGCCACCGGAAGCGAAGACCGTAGTAGCATCCCAGGGGGATTCGCCGGAACCCAGCGTGCCTGCCGGCAACGGATTCTGCGGTCACTGCGGCGCACCGATTCGGGAAGGTGCCCTGTTCTGCTACAAGTGCGGAACCAAGGTTCCGCAGCAAGTTGCCGATGCAGAAGTGCTAGAGCAGGAAGAAGCCCCAGAACATTTAGAACCCATAGAGAATCCGGAAGAGGAGGTAAAAGAAGCTTCGGATGCACCACACGATGACGATAATATTCCGGAAGAAGAATAGAACACATTACCGAGAAACACTTCAAGTCTAAGAAAAAAATCTACTACAGAAAGAAAGGAAAATATTATGGAAAACAAGAGAATGAATGAAATCGCGAATCCAGAAATGAACGAAAGAACAGAAAGAATCGAGAAGAAGGCGAAGAACATCAAGAAGGTACTGGCCGCCGTGTTGGTGGCAGCGGTGGGAGTCACTTCCTATCTTGCGTACGACAACTTCTTCCATTATGAGGAAGTGGATCTGTTCTCCGGCCAGGCAGATCTTGCGGCAGAGGGATACAACGGAGAGGGAGTCATCGAAGCATCCGTACAGGAGAGCTATGACAACGGCTACGCATACTATGGCGCAATGGATGATGACGAAGATTACGATGATGAAGATTACGATGATGAGTCCAACGACACCCCTACCCAGGAGGACATTGCCATGGCGAAGTTCGCCGGAAGCGTAACGTATTCCTTCGACAAGAATAGCAAGCTTTCCAACGGAGATAAGGTCACTGTCACGGCCAAATACGACAAAGACCTGGCGAAGAAGGCAAAAATCAAGATCAAGGACGACAAGAAGTCTTTCACGGTGTCTGGCCTCAAAGAGCGCTTTAAGAAGGACGGAAGCGATATCCCGAAGAAGGACATCGAGCAAGCCAAGAGCTATTGCCAGACCAAGGTCAATTCTTGGGCGAAAGATTCCGAGTACACTTTCGGTGAGCTCAAGGATATCCGGTTCGTCAGCAAGAAGGCTGCATATCTTCCGAATGAAGGCGAACAGGATTCCGATGGGGATTTCTATTCCGATTCCAACATGCCGGTATACCTGGATGGAATCATTGTCACCTTCTCTTACAAGGAACCGGATTTCTGGGATGATGAGAAAGTAACGAAGTACGGATACATGTGGATTGAGGGATTGAACAAGGACACGGACTTCGGCAAATTGTGTCAGACCACGATGGAGGAGGATTCGCTGAACGGTCAGGAAAGCAACATCTGCTATGGATATGACAGCATGGATGATGTAGAGAAGGAACTGAAGGATGTGCTGGAAGGAAACACCGTTACCAAGCTGTAGCGGTGCAGCCATCCGAGAATATCAATGAATGAGAAAGGAAAGAATTTGCCTATGAATAACAACGAGAAAATATTTATCAATTATTCCAACCACCCGTCGAAGCTGTGGAATCCTGAGCAGCGGGAAGCGGCGGAGAAGTACGGCCAGATTGTGGACATGGAATTCCGCAAAGTATCCGTGGAAGAAGATACCCGAGACATTGAGTGGGAGGCCTACGATGAGTACTGCCGAATCATGGCACTCCATCCGGTGGCGGTGATGTGTCAGGGGGAATTCACGCTGACCTACATTCTTATCCAGCTTCTCCAGCAGGCTGGGGTTACGGTGCTGGCCGCCTGCTCGGAGAGACAGGTGGAGGAGAGCGTGGACGAGGAGGGAAATGCGGTAAAAAAATCCCTCTTTCGATTCGTCCGTTTCCGGGAGTATCCCCAGGCACTGGAGCTGCTTAAGAAATCCTGCCGTGAACCTGTGGTTCAATCCTATTAGATTTTCGGATATGTTACCCATAAACAATTAAAAAATCTAATGGGTGACTTAATCGCATTACATTGTGGTATAGTCAGAATAGGAGCGAAAGGAAAAGATCTATGCAGTTATTCATCAAAATCAGATTACAAGAACCCTTGGTACTGCTCTTATCCTATCACCACATTGTGCAGGCCGCCATATACGAGTTGGTATCTGCTGGAGATGCGGAGATGGGAAGGCTTCTCCACGACGAGGGGGCCTCGTATGAAAAGAGAAAATACAAGTTGTTCTGTTTCTCATCCTTGCACGGAAGGAGCCGGGTGCGGAACAAGAGAATTGCTTTTAGCGATTACATGTATTTCGAGGTTCGGAGTGTGAACGAGGATTTCATTCGAGTTCTGAATCAGGCGATTCGAGAGAATGGAATCCGATTCGGCGAAGTGCGGTATCCAGTGGAATACACGAAAGTTCGGCAGCGGCAGATTCGTCAGAATCGGATTCGGGTGCGAATGCTTTCACCGGTGACACTTCGGGTGACAAATCCGGAAAGCGGAGAGAGTCGATATGTGGCGCCCTGGGAAGAGGGTTTCTCAGAGATGAGTAACGCGAATTTCCAACGGAAGTATGAATCCTGCTACGGGGTTTCTCCGGAAGGAGATGTGGAGACCAAATGGATTACCCTGGATCGAAAGAGAGATGAGTACGTGACACGCTACAAGGGACACCACGTCTGTGGATGGCGAGGGACTTATGAATTAACCGGAAGTCCCGAAGCACTGTCGTTCCTCTACGATACGGGAATCGGAAGCAGGAATTCGCAAGGTTTCGGAATGATTGAACTGGAAGGAGAGTAGGAATGGGAAAATACGTAATGCTGCTGGAAATCGGCAGGAAACAGAAATATATTTTTAGCAGCAACAAGCTGGCGGAGAACATTGGAGCCTCTATCATTATCCGAAATGCCACGGAACGGGATGCCCAGAATATCTATCGGGAATTCAAAGAGGAGGATCAACCACAGGTCATCTACGAAGGGGGTGGCAACTGTCTCTACGTATTCCAATCCAAGAAAGCGGGAGATGAATTCGCTAAGAAATATTCGAAATATATCATCACCCAGTATCCGGGGATTACGCTGTACCTGGTGGGGACGGAACTTGGCGAAAAAGAAGATGGCCCGGAAACTGTTAAAGATGGAATCACTCGGTGCTACACACTTCTGAATGAGAAGAAGAACAGCCGGGAACACACGGCGGAGATGATTGATTTCGGCAATACTGTAAGGTGTGCATCCACCAATCTTCCGGCATCGCCGAAGAAGAATGTATACATTCCAGCGGAGCTGAAGGCGAAAACGAACTTCTCTGCAGAATCTCTTAAGAAATATGAGATTGCAAGCCAGGAGCAGGATGCATCGTTCCGAGAACTTCTTCCGGAACGGAGCGATGGTATCCGATGGGCTTTCCCACATCGTCTCGATGATTTGGGACGAAGTGTGGATGAGAAGAGCTACATTGCGGTGGTACACATCGATGGAAACCGGATGGGGCAGAAGATTGCAGCCTTCAATAAAGACGTGGAGCAAGGGGTGAAACCTGGACAGGGAGATGTGAAAGAGAAAGAAAAGAAGGAAACATTCCCTGAGACTTTGGAAGAATTCGACCAGCGCTACATCCGAGAACTGGGTAAGCTGAGCCGAGCAATTCGAGAGAAATACAAGGAAGCCTTCCAGGAGACGGTGCAAGTGCTGGCAAATAACATGCCTTCCTTGCGGGAGAGCCTGGACATCGTGAAAGAGAAGGATACAGAATACCTTCCGATTCGTCCGTTAATCATGGCGGGAGACGATATCTGCTTTGTGACCGATGGGCGAATTGGCATCGACATCACCCGGGTGTTCCTGGAGGCAATCCAGAGGAAAGAGATCCAAGGTATCCCGATGAATGCTTGCGGTGGAGTGGCCATTGTGAAAGCCCACTTCCCATTCTCTCGGGCGTATGACCTGGCGGAAGAACTGTGCGAGAACGGAAAGAACGCCATTGGTGGCGTGGAAGCACCGGATGCATCCTATCTGGATTGGCACATCGATCAAGGGGAACTGGATGAGGGGCTTGCCGCCATCCGGAGCAATTACCGAATCGACAAGAACACATTCCTCAACATGCGCCCATACCGGGTGGGTGACCAGCCGAGCCACAAAGGGGACAATAATGAGGCGCTCTATTACCATTTCACGGATGCTATGAAGATTATCCAGGATACTCCGCGAAGCAAAGTGAAGGGATTCCGTGACATCGCCCACCGAGGCCCGGAGGCGGGAGAATATTACTTGAAATCCAACAAGCTGGATGACGAGAGCAAGCTGCATCGTACTAGCTGGAAGTCTGGCGAAGGCGGTTTTGCGGCGATGAAGGACGGAACAAGACGTCACATGTTCTACGATGCCATGGAAGCCATGGATGTATATATTGAACTGGAGGAAAGCAATGGAGAAGTATAGAATTCGAGTGGAGCTGCTGACAGATGCCATATTCGGCGACGGTACAGCAGTGCCGGGTGTGGTGGACAGCGATGTGCTTCACGACGAGATGGGCTTCCCCTATATGAAGGGAAAGACCCTGAAAGGAAAGATTCGTGAAGA
>JBNMGJ010000307.1:0-1220 GCA_050872185.1 Mogibacterium sp. | reverse complement strand
GAGAACAGCCTGGGCCGGACCTACATCCAGTATAAGTTGTCAGTGGATAGTGGTCAGTGGGCAGTGGATAGTGAAGAGGAGAGAGTGAAAAGGGAGAAGGAGATTGCCGCGTCTCTGGGCTGGAAATACTACCTGCCGGAAGCGAAGCAGACGGAGGCAGACCGGAAAGAGCTGAACCGGCTAAATCCAGCCACCTTCGACCCGGTAAACCTCCGCCTCCTGGACCCTTGCGCCGGTTCCGGCCACATCCTGGCCTACATGTTCGACGTGCTGGTTACCATCTACCAGGACTACGGTTACACCACCAGAGAAGCCGTCCGCACCATCGTGTCGAATAACCTCTACGGCCTGGACATCGACCACCGGGCCGCCCAGCTAGCGTATTTCACCGTCATGATGAAGGCCTGCCAATACGACCGACGGTTCCTGACCCGGGGCATCCAGCCGAAAGTCTATGCCATCACCGAAAGCAACCACATAAGCCCCTTCGCCAAGGAGCAGCTGGAATTAGATCCTTCGGTAAAAGAAGCCTTCCACACCCTCCTAGAGGAACTCCGGGATGCCCGAGAATATGGCTCAATCCTCACCGTCACCCCCCAGGACTGGGAAACCCTGGAAGCCCGCCTTACGGAAATGGAACACAGCCTAGTCCATTCCGACGGGAAGAAAATCCGGAACCTCCTACGCGTCGGAGAAGCCCTCTCCCAGAAGTACGACATAGTGGTCACCAATCCACCGTATATGGGCGCTTCCAACATGAATCCGAAGCTGAATGCCTTCATCAAGAAGAACTATACCGATTACAAGAGTGATTTCTTCTCCGCTTTCGTTATACATTGTTCCGAGATGACCAAAGAAACCGGTTACTGCGGTTTCTTGACTCCATATGTGTGGATGTTCATCCAGAGCTACGAAAAGATGAGAGAATATCTATACAACCGAACCACCATCGAAACCCTGATTCAGTTCGAGTATTCTGCTTTCGAAGAAGCAACTGTTCCAATATGCACCTTCGCATTCCGCAATATGCCAATAAAGAAAAAAGGATGTTATCTGAGATTGGTAGATTTCCGCGGTGGAATGGAAGTCCAGCGAATCAAGGCGTTGGAAGCCATTGAGAACCCTGCTTGCGGATATTACTACGAGCAGAGCACCGACAACTTCACCAAAATCCCGGGCAGCCCCGTGGCGTATTGGGTGGGGGAGAATGTATTTAATCT
>JBNMGJ010000169.1:0-4087 GCA_050872185.1 Mogibacterium sp. | reverse complement strand
CCGTAGGGCTGAATAATCGCCCCCTTCTCCTTCTGCGGTTCTGTGCACGCCGGGAAAAACGTCTGAAATTCCTCATCATCCTTGTCCGTGCCGTGAATGGCATTCCACATTTCCAAGAACATCATGGTCAGATTATGGACCGCATGACCGGTAATTTTGACCCCAGTATCTTTCCAGTAGCCGTATGGATGCGTGATATTAAAGTACTCGTTGGCCAGGTTATAGCCTCCGGTAAATCCCACCTTTCCATCAATCACCGTAATCTTCCGATGATCTCGGTTGTTCAGAAACAAGTTCACCAGCGGCACCACCGGGTTAAATACCCGGCACTGAATTCCCAGGGACCGCATCTCTTGAATGAATGCTCGGTTGATAAAAGCAATACTGCCCACATCATCATAGAATATCCGTACATCCAAGCCCGCTGCCGCCTTCTCCGCCAGAATTTCCTTGATTTCTTCAAAGGATTCCGCGTTCTCGATGGCATGGTATTCCATGAAAATAAATTTCTCCGCTTTCCGAAGTTCGTCCTTCTGCACCTCGATGGCATCCGCTGCACAGGAATAGAACTGGATATCGCTATCCTGATAGACCGGAAACCTGGAATGCCTTGTAATATACCGGGACATATTGGCCAAGGTATAATCCTGCGTTTCCATTTCCGGAATCACTTCTGAATCCTGAGGAATGTATGGGAACAAGGTATCATCAATATCATCAAAACGGCGTTTCATTCGCCTTGGCGAACCGTTCAGACCCACAATCAGGTAAATCATAGTTCCCGCAATAGGGAACGTCAGCATCAAGATGAACCAAGGCATTTTCATCGAGGCCGTCTTGTTCATACTGAAAAGCGCAATGCAAAGGAGCAGTGCAATCAATCTGGCTACCTGGTCCACCCATTCGTAATTCTGCTCAATGCGAACCAGCACTAGGTATAGGAAATAGCACTGCAATATAATCGCTACGGCCACCAAGAACATTCTGAGAATGCTGTTCTTAGTAGCCGCCTTCTTTTCTTTCGTCTCTGGCTTAATTGATGTATAGTTATTCACCCAGAACCTCGCTTTCCACTATTCGTCCCATAGTGTCAGCGTACCACATTCCCGGGTAGACTTCAAATCAATCAGCCGTTGGTTCTCAGATCCCCGGAACCGAAGGGAAATATTTTTGAGATTCTTGTCGAATCGGCCATCCACCAGAACATCGATTAACGAAAGCATTTCCTCGGTCACCTCACAGTGACAGTGCGTCCCTTCTTTTTCTAACTGCTCCAGGGTAAAGCCGGTAAAGCACCAGATGCTTTTATCCGGATACGTCTCCCTCACCTTCTTGAGGAAAGGCAGCAAACGCCGTTGATTCGATGGTTCAAAGGGTTCTCCCCCCAGCACTGTCAAGCCGCAAATATAGGATGGAGAAAGCATGTCGATAATCTTCTGTTCGGTCTCCTCCGTGAACTTCTTTCCGTAGCCGAAATCCCAGGTCTCCGGCTGAAAACAATCTTCGCAATGATTGGTGCATCCAGATACAAAGAGTGATATCCGAACACCGATTCCATTGGCAATATCACAATTCTTGATTTCTCCGTAATTCATTTCTTCTCCCACTTTTCATTCAGTCTGTATCTATTATAGCGAAGGGCGGGAAATTAATCAATTTGTTCTGAGATTTTGAAAAGTCATTGAATCGGTATGTGTTTTGTATTGAAAAGTCAAAATTTATATGGTATTTTACTATTCTAGTTGCTGAGCGATTAATAATTTATAAACGAAGGTGGGCGCATCAGTCGGTTGCACCCACCTTCGAAATCACTAGAGAATGTATTTCTGAATGTCTGCACAGATGCTCTTGATGTCCACCTTAGTTTTAAAATCAAACTGCAGTGTTGCACCGTTGGCAAAAGTCATCACCAGTTCACTATCTATATCCAGAACTCCTGCTGTTTCAATTCCAAAATAGAGAACGTTTGAATATGGATAAGAGAAGTAGGACACTTTCTTTCCCACAAGTCCTTGCACATTAATCACGATTACTCTCTTGTCCGTAAATACCACCTGATCTCGAACTGTCTGAAAACACTGAACAATCTCTTCGTGATCTACTAGCAACATGCGAACTTCCGGCCGGACTTTTTCACTTGGAATCTCCTCGAGATTCATAAAATTCGCATCGCCCTTAATTCCACTGTTAATCGTTGCCATTTTCTTTTACCTACCTTCCTTACTTCACCTTAATGTCAAATGAAAAGTTCACTTCATCATAATCATCACTGTATCCACTGAACTCATACCGGAAATCACTCTTCTTAACGTTTTTGAAAACAATCACCGATTCCGAGGAGGCCCCTGCCTTCAGCTCGCTGCTCGGCTGAGGATAGTAGTCGTTGTATTCCACTTCATGCTGCTTTCCATTCTGAATCACCGAACCCTGATCCGGATAATTGTCGAAATCGCTGGAGCTGTTGTTGGTCACCTTCAGGTAAATTCTCATTTCCGAATCGGTATAATCGATTTTCTTTACGGTGGCCTTGTAATTACCCTTTGTAATGGTCTTGTCTACCTTCACCGTCTTTACCGCCGGGAAAGCCTCTGTGGCTGCAATTTTCTTCACCTTTGTGGCTTTTACCTGTGGTGCTGTAACCTCTCCACCGAATGCGTTCTCGCCAGAAAATTCTCCTTCCACGCTTCCTTCTACTCGAACGAAATCATCTTCCTTCAGGTTCAAATCCGTATCTTCCGTATATACCACAGTATTCTTATCATAGTTCTCGATATCGTAGTAGCACTGGAAGTAGGTTCCGTCACTGTCTTTCTCCACATCAAATACCTGTGCGGTAAAATCAAATGTACGACCCTCATAGTCGTCCGGATTGGAATACAGATCCCCGATTTCTGATTTCTCAATCTTCGATGTATCCTGCTCACCACATGCCACCATCATTGTCGCACACAGCATCACCAGCAGAAGTCCAATTAATTTTCCACCTTTTCTCATGTTAAACCTCCTGTTTCAATAAAGAAATATCTTTATCCTGATTGTACTCAGGAGCATACAGAAAGTCTATCGCTGATAGCGGGAATTATTTCAAATGAGTATTTTTTTACCCATTTCTATCTAGGTATCTCCCAAACACTTTATATGTAGACTTCACTTTTTCCTCAAGGATTTCCGCAAGTGTTCCAGAAACGTATTTCTTCACCGAAAGTGTCTTCTTGCCCAACGCTGGCTCCCTTTATTGTGTTGACGGCGTGAAATGTTGGTGGGAACTCATCTGAATTTCTTTATTCTTTGGGCGCATCCCACCACAAGAAACTCGAAATCCGCTACTTTCTTATTTGCTTTCGAAAAAAATGTGGCGGAATGCTCCACAGAAACCCTTATATATTCATATCGTCCCACCACCTCAATCACCCGATACAAATGCAATCCATCTTTCTTGTGGTGGGATGTTCCCGAAAAGCATGGGGTTCCCGCTTTATCCCACCAACATATCACCGCGTCAACACATTTCCTAACTGTGGAAAAGTAAAAATTCTAAAAGGGGAGCTATTCCAGCTCCCCTTCTCTATCACGAATCTCTTTTCCTACAGATGCAGCACCCGATCTTTAATTTCCTGGGTTCTTCCCTGGTTCCAGAACTGAGTTCCAATGTATCCGCAGGTTCTTCTGGCAACGGACATGAGATCCTGATTGCGGTTTCCGCAGTTCGGGCACTCCCATACCAACTTGCCGTCCTTGTCCTCTACAATCTTGATTTCACCATCGTATCCGCAAGCTGCACAGTAATCACTCTTGGTATTCAGCTCTGCATACATAATGTTATTGTAGATGAATTTCATGACTTCCAGTACTGCCGGAATATTGTTCTGCATATTCGGAACCTCTACGTAACTAATGGCACCACCTGGAGAAAGCTGCTGGAATTCGGATTCCTTCGCCAGCTTGCTGAATGCATCAATCTTCTCCTCTACGTGGATGTGATAGCTGTTGGTGATGTAGTTCTTGTCGGTTACGTGCGGAATGATACCGAAACGTCTCTGAAGACACTTTGCAAACTTATAGGTGGTAGATTCCATCGGTGTTCCGT